>NZ_JBEXPH010000061.1:0-44388 GCF_040611955.1 Streptomyces sp. NPDC006510
CAGGACCACCGGGTTGATCAGGTAGCCGACGGTGCGGTCGAAGCGCTGGGCGGGACGGCCGTCCGTGGGCACCATCACGCTGAGGTCCCGATGCCCGGAGTGGCGGTGCAGCAGCGCGAGGAACGCGCCGAGCACGACGCTGAACGGAGTCAGTCCCCCCTGGCGTGCGGTGTCCTGAACGGCGGCCCAGGTGGAGTGCGGGAGCCGCAGCTGCACCATCTCCCCCCGCACGCGCGAGGCAGCGCCGCCGCGCCGGCGGTCGGCGAGCGCCTCCAGCACCGGCGCGGTGGAGGCACCGGTCAGCCGGTCGAGCCACCACCGGCGGTGCTCCTCGGCCTCCGGGGCGGCGAGCATGGTCCGCTGCCAGTCCACGAACTCCGCGTAGGACGCGGCCGGTTCGACGGGAGGCAACTCGCGGCCGGCGGCCAGCGCGTCGTAGCAGGCGACGATGTCGCGCAGCAGGAGGTGGCTGGAGACCCCGTCGGTGATCAGGTGGTGGAACACCAGGAGCAGCAGGGTGGTTCCGCCCGGCGCGGCGACGAGCCACATCCGGTACAGCGGGTCCTGCTCCAGGTCGAACGGGGTGCGCACCAGGTTGTGTACGCGGGCGGCGAACTCCCCGTCCGTCACGTGGCCGAGGTCCAGCCGGGTCACCTCGCAGGTGCGGTGGGTGACCTCCTGTACCGGTCCGGCGGCGTCCAGGCGTACGGAGCATCCCAGTTCCGGGTGGCGCCGCACGGTTGCGGCCAGTGCCTCGGCGAGCCGGTCCTCCTCGACGCCCTCGCCGAGCCAGAGGCCCAGCGGCAGGTTGTACGAGACGGTCTGCGGATCGTCGGCGTGCAGGGCCCACAGGGCGGCCTGCCCGCGGCTGAGCGCGTAGGGCCCACGGGGCGGCGCCGGAGCGGCGGGGGCCGTCGCGGGTGCGGCTGCCGGGCCGACGGGGTCGACGAGGCCCCGTACCAGCAGTTCGGCCACCTCGCCGGACACTTTGCCGGCGGCGACCGCCGTCAGCAGTTCACGCAGGTCGGTGCTCATCGGACCCTCCCTCCTTCGAGTACCGCCAGCGCGTCGTCCACGCGGACGGTTCCGTCGCGCAGCCCCGCCAGCAGGCCGGCCACGCTGTCGGCTGCCGGAGCGGCAGCGGCAGTGGGAGCCGGATCCGGCTCCTGGGGCGCGGGCAGTGGCCCGTACGCCTCGAATACGGCGCGAGCCACCGCCCGTACCGTCTGGGCCACCCCGAACATCCGGGCCGGAACCTCCACTTGGTAGTCCGCGCCGAGGCGGCGGGCGAGCCGGCGCAGGCCGAGCGAGTCCACCCCGGCGTCCGCCAGCACCCGGTCCAGGGGAAGGCGGTCGGGCCGCATGCCCAAGTGGGCCGCCAGCAGCGCGCGTACGTGCGTACGGACCGTGCCCTCCGCACCCCCGGCCTCGTCACCGGCGGTGTCCCCGGCCGTCACCGGCCGTGCGCGGGCGGCTGTTTCGGCAGCGGCGGCGGTCTCCGCCACGGATACGGGTGCGGCTTCGGCACCGGTCCCCGGCTCGGTCTCGGCTCCGGCTGCCGGCTCGGCCTCGGCGACCAGGCCCGTCCCGGCGGCCTGGACCGTGTCGAAGCGCGCTCCGGGTGTCAGCCAGTAGCTCTCCCGCGCGAACGGGTATGTCGGCGCGGGCACCCGCCGGGGCGCCGTGCCCGGCCACAGCTCCGCCCAGTCGACCTGAGCGCCGCCGGCCCACAGCCGGGCGACCTTGTCCAGCCGGCCGGCGTCCACCACGGACCGCAGGTACCGCCGGCCCTCGGGCCCGTCCAGCAGCAGGGCGACGGTGGCGTCCTTGCCGTCCCCGGCGAACACCCCCGTGACGGGGCCGTCCTCCTGCCAGGCCTCCAGGGCCGCCGCGAGTGCCCGCGGCGAGTCGGCGACGACCGCAAGGCGCTCGGCGAAGACTTCACGGCCGGTGCGCAACGTGTGGGCGAGGGCGTCCGGGTCGACGTCCTCGTGGGCCGCGGCCCAGCGGGCCAGGCGCTCGGCGTAGGCGCGCAGCCGCTCCGGCGTCTTCGCCGACAGGACGAACAGCCGCTCCCCCGGCGTCGGGAGGACCGGCTGCTGCCGGTACTCCTCCACCACCAGGTGCGCGTTGACCCCGCCGAGGCCGAAGGAGCTGACTCCCGCCCGTAGCGGTGCTTCGGCCCCGTCCGGCGTCCGGACCCGTCGCCAGGGCTCGTTCCCGGCCGGCAGGCGCAGCGGACTGCCGTCGAGCCGCAGGTACGGGTTGAGCGTCTCCAGGTGGACGTTGCCGGGGATGGAACCGTGACGCATCGCGAGCAGGGTCTTGATCAGGCCCGTGACGCCCGCGGCCGCCTCCAGATGGCCGGTGTTGGTCTTCACCGCGCCCAGCACCACGTGCGCCTGCCCGGGGGTGACGCCGTGATCGGCGTACAGCTCCGCGAACGCCGACTTCAGGCCCTCGACCTCGACGGGGTCGCCGAGTTCGGTTCCGGTGCCGTGCGTCTCGACGTAGGTGACGGTCCGCGGGTCCACCCCGGCGCGGCGGTGCGCCTTGACGATGCAGGCGGCCTGCGCGTCGGGGTTCGGGGCGGTCAGCGAGTTGGTGCGGCCCCCGTGGTTGACGGCGCTGCCCCGCAGGACGCCGTGGATGACGTCGCCGTCGGCGATGGCCGCGTCGAGGCGCTTGAGCACCACCAGGCCCACGCCCTCGGCGCGCACGATCCCGTTGGCGCGCGCGTCGAAGGTGCGGCAGCGGCCGTCCGGGCTGAGCATGTCGGCCTGGCTCATGTCCACGAACAGCGTCGGCGAGGCGATGACGTTCACGCCGCCCGCGAGCGCGACCTCGCAGTCGCCGCTGCGGATCGCCTCGGCCGCCCGGTGGACGGCGACGAGGGAGGAGGAGCAGGCGGTGTCGATGGTCTCGCTGGGACCGTGCAAGTCCAGCAGGTACGAGACCCGGTTCGACATGATCGCGTGGGCCCTGCCCACGGTGCTGTAGCCGTCGAGCGGAACGCCGAGGGCGTGCTGGAGCTCGAAGTAGTCGTAGGTGCTGCCGCCGATGAACACGCCCGTATCGGTGCCCGCCAGTGCGGACGGCCGGATGCCGGCGTTCTCCACCGCGGTCCAGGCCGCCTCCAGTACGAGGCGGTGCTGCGGGTCCATCGCCACGGCCTCGTGGGGCGAGATGCCGAAGAACTGCGGGTCGAACAGGTCGACCCGGCGCATGAATCCTCCCCACTTCGCCGTCGTGCGGAATTCACCGGGCTGCGGCTCCCCGTGCAGGCGGCGCCAGTCCCAGCGGTCGGCGGGTATCTCGCCGACGAGGTCGTCGCCCGCCGTCAGGTGCTCCCAGAACTCATCGATGTCGTCGGAGTCGGGCAGCACACCGGCCATCCCGACGACGGCGACGGCTCCGGGCTCGCCGGGGGCGGCCGGCGGGGCGGTGACCGGGGAGACGGTGGCCGCCACGGGGAGGGCCGTGGGGGCGGCCGCCGCAGCCTGCGGGGGTACGGTCCCGGGTGCGGCGGTCCGTTCGGGCGCCGGGGCCTCGGGCACCGCGCTCGCGCTCCAGTGCGCCGCGAGCGCGTCTCCGTGGTGCTGAAGGATCTTGTCGATGAGGTCGTCGGCGGTGGCCACGCCGAAGAATGTGGCCGGGGTCAGATCGAGGTCCCAGCGCGCGTTCATGCGGTGGCTCAGCCTCGTGTACGTGATGGAGTCGAAGCCGAAGCGGCTGAGCAGGTCGTCCGGGGCGAGTTCGTCGGGCCGGATGCCGGCCACCTCGCACAGGAAGGCCAGCATCTCGTCCACCGCTGCCGCCCGCCACGAGGCCATGGCCCCGGGCTCCGCCGGAGCGCTGGGCGCAACCGCGGGCCCGGCTTCGCCCTCGTCCGCGGACTGCTGACGCACGTCCGCACCGGTCGCCGGGACACCGATCCCGGCGAGGAACTCATCCGTGCCCGAGACCACCGCCACCTGAACCTCCTGTCGGCCGAGCACCTGGCTCAGCGCTTCGAATCCCGCCTCCGGTGAAAGCGGGTGGACCCCTGCCGCGGCCAGGCGGCCGCGGTGGCGCTCGGTGAGCGCGGACCCGGCCCAGGCACCCCAGTTCACGACCCGGACGGGGTAGGGCAGCCGGGCCGCGAGCGCGCGCCCGATGGCGTCCTGAGCAGTGCACCCGGCCGCGTAGGCGCTCTGCCCGGGGTTGCCGAGGAAGGACTGGACCGAGGAGAACAGCGCCAGGAAGTCCAGCGGCCGGTCTCCCAGCGCCTCGGCGAGTGCCTCCGTGGTGCGGCTCTTCGCCGCCATGCCCCGCAGGAACCACGCCTCGTCCATGGCCGCCAGCGACCGGTCGCTCGGCACGGTCACCGAGTGCAGGACCCCGTGGACGACGCCCACCCGGTCGAGGACGGCTCGCAGTCGGTCCGGGTCCGAGGCGTCCGCCCGGTGCACCTCCACCCGGGTGCCCGAGGGGTCGACGGCCCTGATCCGGGCCGCCCTTCCGGCGTCCGGTTCGGAGCGCCCGACGAGGACGACCCGGGCGCGGTGGCGCCGTACGAGCTGCTCGGCCACGTCCAGACCGACATCGCCGGTCCCGCCGACGATCACGTACGTGCCGCCCTCGCGCAGTACGGGCACGGCCGCTGCCGCCCCGTCGAGGGGCTGGAGCACCTCCCGGTACCAGCGTCCCTCGCGCAGCGCGTAGTCACCGGGGACGGCGACGCGGACCGACGCCGGGTCATCGGGGCCGAGGTCGACGGTGGCGATCCGCCAGCGCTCGCACTCGTGCCGCAGCGACCGGGCGAGGCCCAGCGCGGCCGCCGAGGCCGGGTCGGTCGCGGCGCGGGTGACGACGGTCAGCGCGAGTTCCCCGGCCCCGCCGGGGCGTGCCTGGAGGTGGTGGACGGTCCGGAACAGATCGAGGACCCCGCGTTCGCCGTCGACCACGGCATGGACTGCCACGGGCGTCGGCAGGGACTCCAGAGGCGCGTCGCCGATCCGGTGGACCTCGGCCCCCGGCAGCTCGACGGGGCCGAGCACCCAGACGGGGCCGGGGACGGGGCCGTTCAGGGCCACGTCGGCGACGGGCTGCCGGCGCGGGACGTACGCACCCGCCGCGGCCGTCGCTTCCCCGACGACGGCCGGCGCCGGCCGGGGGGAGCGCGCGGGGGCGACCCAGCAACGGCGGCGTTCGAACGGGTAGGTGGGCAGCGGGACCGACAGCCCGCCCGTCGGCCAGTCGACCGTTTCACCGGCCACCCAGCGGTCGGCGTCCGTGACGCCCCCGGCCCGGGCCAGCGCGGGGTGGCCCGCGCCTTCGGCGGCGGCCTTCAGGGCGGCGGTGAGCGTGGACCTGTCTGCGGCGGTGACCGCGAGCCGTTCCGCCATGGCGTCGCGGCCGTGCTGGAGGGTGTGCGCCACGTCGGCCAGTTCCGGTGTCCGGTCCCTCCGTTCCACGGCCGAGAGCAGCGCGGCCGCGTACCGGCGCAGGTCCTGCGGGGTACGGGCGGACAACGGGAACACCCACGGGCCGCGCGGCCGTCGGGCCCCGTGCTCGGCGTCGGCCTCCTCCAGGACCACGTGGGCGTTGACGCCTCCGTAGCCGAAGGAACTGACGCCCGCGCGGCGCGGCCCCCCGGTGGCCGGGAGCGGCCAGGCCCGTGCCGAACGGAGCAGGTGGAAGGGGCCGCCGTCCAGGCGCAGGTGCGGGTTCGGCTCCTGGAGACCGGCCAGGGGCGGTTGCACGCCGTGCTCCATCGCGAGGAGCACCTTGATGACCCCGGCGGCGCCCGCGGCGGATTCCAGGTGGCCGATGTTGGCCTTGACCGCTCCGAGGGCGCAGTGCGGCTCGGCCTGCCGGGGCGCGCCGCCGCGGTTCAGCAGCTCGTCGTAGGCCAGCCGCAGGCCGTTGATCTCCACCGGGTCGCCGAGCTCGGTCCCGGTGCCGTGCGTCTCCAGATAGCCGAGAGTGGCGGGGTCGGTTCCGGCGCGCTCATGGGCCCGTACGATCATCGCCGCCTGGGCGGCCGGGTTGGGCGCGGTCAGGGACCGGGCCCGGCCCCCGTGGTTGACGGCGGTACCGCGCAGCCAGGCCCGGACCCGGTGTCCCCGGGCCCGCTCGGCGCTGGTCAGCACCACCAGGCCGTAGCCCTCGCCGCGTACGAAGCCGTCCGCCCGGGAATCGAAGGTGTGGCAGCGTCCGGCCGGGCTCAGCATGCCCGTGGTGCCGAGAAGTACGTGGTTGTGCGGTGACAGGATCAGGTTGACCCCGCCGGCCACGGCGATGTCGCACTCGCCCGCGCGGATGGACTCGGCGGCCCGGTGGATGGCCACGAGGGAACTGGAACAGCCGGTGTTGACGGGTTCGCTCGGTCCGTGCAGGTCGAGCTGGTAGGAGACCCGGTTGACGAGGATGGAGTGCGTGGTGGCGGTGGCGGCGTGTGCGTCGACCGGCAGGCCGGCGGCCTCGCGGATCTGCTCGTAGTCGCTCGATCCCGCCCCGATGAACAGTCCGACGTCGGATCCGGCGAGGCTGCCCGGCGCGAGCCCGGCGTCCTCCAGTGCCGTCCAGACCCCTTCCAGCACCAGTCGCTGCTGGGGGTCCATGCCCTCGGCCTCGTGCGGGGAGATGCCGAAGAAGAGGGGGTCGAAGCGATCGACGTCGTGGATGAAGCCGCCGCGGCGGGCGTGCACACCCTCCGGGAGCGTGTCCGGGTCCCACCGGTCCGCCGGCACGTCGGTGACAAGGTCGTCGCCCGCCACCAGATGGTCCCAGAACTCGTACAGGTCGGCGCTGCCCGGCATCCGGCCGCCCATGCCGATGACGGCGATCGCCCCGGGGCCGACGGGACGCGTGTCGGGAGCCTCGGTGGGCGTCGCGGGAGCGACGGCGGGTACGGGGCCCGGGGTGGGGAGCGGCTCGCGGTAGTCGCGTCCGAGCCGGTCGGCGAGGGCCCGCAGGGTGGGGGTCTCGTAGAACAGCGCGGGCGTCACGTCCAGGTCGAAGGCCTCGTTCAGCCGGCTCGCCAGGAGGTTGTAGCTGACCGAGTCGAAGCCGTAGTCCCCGATCCGCCGGTCGAGGTCGAGCTCGTCGACGGGGATGCCGGAGGCGTCCGAGGTCAGGGCCAGCAGCATGTCGGTGAAGCCGGTCCCGGAGGCCGGTGCGCCCGTCGTGCTGTCCGCAGCCGCCCTGGCCACCAGGACGTGCTGGCGGTTCCGGGTGGTCAGGGCGGAGTCCGGCACCACGGACACGGCGTCGTATCCGGCGGCGCCGAGCACCGCCGTCCAGCCGGGCACGTCGAGCAGCGGCGAGCCGGGCAGCCGCAGGGCGGAGTCGCCGTGGGCCCACCAGCCGTCGAAGAGCCCGTAGGTGAGTGTGCCGGACAGGGTGACCGTCGTCAGTTCGTTGAGGAGCAGCTCGCCTCCGGGGCGCAGTGTCCGCCGCAGGTGGCGCAGGGCGCGGCCGACGTCCGAGGTGGCGTGCAGGACGTTGGCGCCGACCACGAGGTCGAAGCCGGCCTCGTCGAAGCCCTGGCCGATGGGGTCGGTGTCCAGGTCGAGGCGCTTGAAGCGCAGGAAGGGATACCGTCCGCCGAATTCCCTGCGGCCGTGTACGAGGAAGGTGACCGACAGATCGGTGTACCAGTACTCGATTCGCTCCCCGTACGGGGCGAGGGCGCGCAGGAGTCCGGCGGATGTGCCTCCGGTGCCCGATCCGACCTCCAGGATCCGGACGGCGGCGGTGTCCGGCAGCTCCGCGAGCCGGTGTTCGACGTGGCCGACGAGGCGTCGGACGAGGAGGTCGTTGTAGAGGTCGCTGATGGGGTTGCCGCGGTACACGCGTTCCATGAGCGAGGTGCCGGAGGAGGGGAAGAGCAGGTCGGTGGCGAGGAGTTCGCCCCGGAGGAGCTCCGGGTATCGCTCCAGGCACAGCGCCAGGAGCCGTACGAACACGGCGGATTCGGGGTGCGCGTCGGCGAGGGCGGCGAGCTGCCCGAGGTGTCCGCCCGCACGGGCCTCGGCCAGGGCGTCCGGGGCGGGGCGCAGGCGTCCGTCGTGGGCCGTGAGCAGGCCGTGCTCCACGAGCGCGTCGAGCAGGGTGCGCAGCAGCCGCTCGTACCGGGGGGCGACGCCCACCCGGCGCAGCACTTCGCCGGGGTCGGGGTCGGGGCCGTGCCAGGTGCCCAGGCCGTCGAGCAGGGCGAGCAGCGCTCCGCCCGCGATCCGGGTCATCTGCCGGTCGAGCGCGTGGAAGTCCTCCACCACGCGCAGGTCGGCGGCGTTCGGCCGCCCGTCGGTGGGCGTCACGTCGGTGCTCTCCGTTTCCCTGCGGGCTCCCATGCGCTCGCGCAGGGCCTCGGTGCCGGGGACGACGGCGCTCTGGGGTGCCGGTCCCCGCAGTGCCTCGACGAGTGCGGCGAAGCCCGCCCGGGGTGTGATGGACCGGAAGCCGGCCGCGGTGAGGCGGTCCCGGTGGGTGTCGTCGGCCACTGCCCCCACGGTGCCCCAGAAACCCCAGTCGACGGTGCGCACGGGGTGGGGCACGCGGGCGTCGAGGGCGTGGGCGTAGGCGTCGAGGAAAGTGGAGCCGGCGGCGTAGTTGGCCAGACCGGGGTCGCCGAGGAAGGACTGCGCGGAGGAGAAGAACAGCAGGAAGTCCGGGTTCCGTCCTTGCAGCGCGTCGACCAGGGCCGCGGCGACGCCGGACTTGGCGGCCAGGCTCTGCGCGAGGTCCGTGTCGGTGAGGTCGCGGACGAGCCGGTCGCGGCGCACCAGCGCCGCGTGGACGACGCCGTGCACCGGGCCCGCCTCGTCGAGGACGGCTGCCAGCCGGCGGGGGTCGGTGGCATCGGCCCGGACGTAGCGGATCCGGTCCCCGAGGCCGGGGTCGGACAGCTCGCGGCGTCCGACGAGCACCACCCTGGCGTCCCAGTCCTCGACGAGACGGCCGGCGATGGCCCGGCCGATGCCCCGGGCGCCTCCGACGATCACATAGGTGCCGCCCCGGCGGAGCGGGACGGGGCCGTCCGCGGCCGGGGCCGGCCACAGGACCTGGATGTGGCGGACGGTTCCGGTGTACGCGACGCGGGTACCCCGGGGCGCGGGCGTCAGGAGGCCGGCGGACACATGGGTGGGGTCGAGGTCGACGCAGGCGACCGACCAGCCCTTGTGCTCGTTCTCCATGACCCGCGCGAAGCCCGTGACCCCGGCGGTGTAGGGGTCGCTGACGGGGCGGCCGGGCGGGGCCGCGGCGCCGGTGGTGGCGATCACCCAGTCGAGGGTGTGGACACGGGACCAGGCGCGGGCGTACGGGGCGAGGGCCTTGACGCCCGCCTCCTCTCCGCGCACCACCCGCTCCGCCTCGTTCCCGGTGGGGGCGGTGGGGCCGGTGAGGACGTAGACCAGACGCGGTGTCAGCCGGACGGGCGTGCCCAGTTCGACGAGGAGGGCTCCCTCGTGCCGGGCGGCCAGTTCGCGGGCCAGGCCGGCGCGGGCGGGAGCGTGCAGGACCACGACGGGGCCGTCCGGAATCTGCGGCGGGGTGGCCTCCGGGACGGCCTCCCACGTGGGCACGTCCGACCCGAGGACCTCGGCCGGGCCCTCGGCCGCAGGCTCCTTGGGCGCGGGCTCCTCGGGCGGCGCGGCGGTGGCCTGTGGGGCCGGTGCGGGAGGCTCGGCATCGACCCAGCACCGCACGCGGGCGAACGGGTACTGCGGCAGCCGCACCTTGCGCGGCTGCCGGTCCCGGTGCAGCTCGCGCCAGTCGGGAGCGCCGCCCGCCGCCCAGCTGCGGGCCCAGACGTGGGGATCGGCGGGGAGCGGAACGGCGGCGGGGTGCTGCCCGGTGACGGTGCCTCGGTGGACGGCGGCCGTCTCCGAACCGGCCAGGAAGGCGCGCAGGGCGGTACGGAGTCCGGCGACGTCGGAGGCGACCACGGCGAGCCGCTCCTCCAGCGGTTCCCGGCCGATCTGCGTCGTGTACGCGATGTCGGCGAGCGCGGCGTCCGGTCCGGCACCGGCCGACACCGCCTCGGCGAGGCCCGCGAGGGTCGAGCGTGCGTCGACGTGCGGGGCGCGGCCCGGGAAGCGGTCGGCGAGGATCCGGGAGAGCCGGCGCAGGTCGGCCACGTCCAGGCCCAGTTCGTCGAGTTCGGCCTCCGGATCGGCGCCGGCGAGACCGAACGCCTCGGCCACGCCGGCCACGTCGGCGGGGCGGTCGGCCGTCACCGGCTCCGCGTACCTCCGCGCCAGTTCGCGCAGCGCCTGCGGGGTGCGGGCGGAGAGCAGCACCACCTGCGGTCCGGCGGACGCGTTTCCGGCGGCCGGGGGCTGCTGCGGGAACTCCTCCACGATGACATGGGCGTTGGACCCGCCCGCGCCGAAGGCGCTGATCCCGGCGCGGCGTGGGACACCGGCTGCGGCGGGCCACGGCGCGCTCTCGCGCTGCACGCGCAGGCCCACCGTGTCCCAGTCGATGCTCGTGCTGGCCGGATCGGCGTGCAGGGAGGGGACCAGGGTGCGGTGGCGCAGCTGGAGAAGGACCTTGGTCAGTCCGGCGATACCGGCGGCCGACTCCAGGTGGCCGATGCCTGACTTCACCGATCCGAGCCGGCCGCGCGCGGCACCGTAGGCCTGGGAGAGGGCCGTGATCTCGATGGGGTCGCCGAGGGAGGTGCCCGTGCCGTGAGCCTCGATGTAACCGATGGAAGCCGGGTCCACGTCCGCCCTGTGCAGGGCGCGGCGCACCACGTCGGCCTGTGCCGCGGGGTTCGGGACGAAGAAGCCCCCTGCGCGCCCGCCGTGGTTGACGGCGCTGCCCTTGATCACGGCGAGGACCCGGTCGCCGTCCTCCAGCGCGCGGGCGAGCGGCTTGAGCACGACGACGCCGACGCCCTCGCCCGGCACGTAACCGTCCCCGCCGTCGCCGAAGGCACGGCAGTGGCCGTCGGAGGAGACGAAGCCGACCTGGCTCAGGTGCAGGTACTTGTACGGGTGGACGATCAGGTTCACTCCGCCGGCGAGTGCCATCTCGCTGTCTCCGGACCGCAGGCTCTCGCAGGCGAGGTGCAGCGCGGTCAGGGACGAGGAGCACATCGTGTCGAGGGCCAGGCTGGGGCCGCGCAGATCCAGGAAGGCGGAGACGCGGTTGGCCACGGCGGAGGAGAAGGACGTGGGCAGTACGGGCAGCCGCTCCTCGGCGCCCAGACCGAGCATCTGGTACTGGTTGAACATCACTCCGGCGAAGACGCCCACCATGCGGCCGGCCACATCGGCTCGGGTCAGGCCCGCGGCCTCCAGGGCGTGCCAGGAGGTCTGGAGGAACAGCCGCTCCTGCGGGTCCATCCCCGCGGCCTCGCGGGGGGTGATCCGGAAGAAGCCGGGGTCGAACTCGTCGATGCCCTCCAGGAATCCGCCCCACTTGCTGTACGAGTGGCCGGGCGCGCGGTCGGGCCGGTAGAACCCGTCCGAGGCCCACCGGTCCGCCGGGACCTCGGTGACACAGTCCCGGCCGTCCCGGAGATTGGTCCAGAACCGGTCGAGGTCCTCGGCCATGGGGTAGCGGCCGGCGACGCCGATCACCGCGATGTCCCGGTCGGACGTCTCCCCCGTGTCCGGGACCTGGGCGGGCAGGGGCGCGGCGGCGGTGGCAGCGGGCTCGCCGGTGGGGATGTCGGCGGCGGCGAGGCCCAGGGCTTCGCGGGCCCGGTCCGGGTCGCCGTGGAGCACGACGAGTTCGGTGCCGGTCAGACCGAGGGCCTGCTCGAACACGTCCAGGCCGACCTCGGTCGGCAGGGGAACCTGGCCCTGCCGGCGGAACAGGGCCTCGGCGGCCGCGTCCGTGCGCATGCCGCCCCCGGCCCACAACGGCCAGGCGAAGGAGGTGAGTCCGCGTTCGCGGGCGTAGGCGTCGAGGAAGGCGTTGGCGGCCGCGTAGTCGCTCTGTCCGGCGTTGCCCCCGATGCCGGTCACCGAGGAGAACACGGCGAAGAAGTCGAGGTCCAGGTGGCGGGTCGCCTCGTCCAGCAGCACGGCTCCGCGCACCTTGGGCGCGAGGACCGCCGCGAGGTCCGCGGCGGGCTTGGTGGTGAACAGGCCGTCCCGCAGCACTCCGGCCGCGTGGACCACGCCGTCCAGCCGGCCGTACCGCTCCAGGACGCCGGCGACGAGCGCGTCCACCTCGGAAGGGACCGTCACATCGGCGCGGACGTACAGGCTGTCCGCGCGTTCCGGCCGCTGGGTGCGCCCGACGAGGACGGCCGTGGCCCCGTGTCCGGTCAGCCGGGCGGCGAGTTCCCGGCCGATGCCGCCCGCGCCGCCGGTGATCAGGTAGACGCCGCCGGGCCGGATCGGGGTGGTGGCGACGAGGTCCGCGTCGCGGTAGCGGCGGACGTGGCGGCCGCCGGGGGTGTGCCGCACCCAGGGCTCCGCGTGGTTCGCGAACTCGGCGAGCAGGCCGTCCGGATCGGCGGGGCCGTCGCACTCGACAGCGGTGATCGCGAGGCTGGGCTGCTCCAGGCGTACGGTGCGGGCCAGTCCGGCCACGGCGGCGGCGACCGGGGCGGGTCCCACGTGCACCACGGGGGTCGGCCTGCCGGTCAGGGCCTGGGCCAGGGCGAGGACCTCGCCGCAGGCCGACCGTACGGCCTCGGGGAGGCCGCCACCGCCCTGCTCCGCGGCGTGCAAAACCGCCTGCGGGGCTGTGCCGCGGTCGGCCAGGTCGGCGAGGAGGAGTCCCAGGTCCCCGGTGTCGTACGGGCGGAGCTCGTAGGTGTGGTGGGCGACCCGGCGGAAGGCGGGGCCGCGCCGGACGGTGATCTGGTCGGGCCGCACACGCAGGTCGCCGATGACCAGGAGGGGTGCGGGGCCGGCCGGCGCGAGTGGGCGGGGGGCCGACTGCCACAGCCCGGTCAGGCAGCGGGTACGGGCGGGGACCGCGGCAGTGTCCGCCGGCGCGGCGACGCTCGCCGGACGGGCGGGGCGGTCGGCGGGAAGCAGCTCGGTGAGATGGGTTGCGACTGCTTCGACGGTCGGGTACTCGAACAGCAGGGTCGGGTAGAGCGTGATGCCCCAGTTTTCCTCGAACAGCCTGACAAGAGTGAGGAGTTGGGAGGAGTCGAACCCGAGGTCGTAGAAGCCCCGGTCGTCCTCGACCACCAGTGCGGGGTCGGCTGCCGCCCGGCGCACGAGCTCGGCCACCTCAGCCCTGATGTCCGCCGGTCCGCCGGTCGCGCGGACCGGACCGGCAGCGCTCTGCGGATGCGCGGGAGCGGCCGGGGCGAAGGCACCCGCGGGCACGTCGGTCCGCTCGGCGGCGAGCCGGGTGATCGCGGCGGCGGTGCGGACGCGCTTGAAGGTCAGGTCCGTGAACGTGGCGGCCAGCAGACCGGTGGTGTCGCGGAGTTCTATGTCGGCCTTCACCACGTCGTCCCCCGCGCCCGACCCGGCCGGGTGCAGGCGCAGGTCGACGGTGCAGGCCTCCCCCAGGGTGCGGGCGGCACGGAAGGATCCGATGTGCAGGGGGATGAGGGGGCGGCCGTCCGCGTCCGCTCCGTCGAAGACGAGCGCGTACGACTGCATGGTCGAGCCGTCGAGCAGGGCGGGGTGCAGCAGGAAATCACCCACCGTGGTGCGCGCCTCGTGGCCGAGTGCCAGTTCGGCGCGGACCCGGCCCGCCGTCGCCCGCAGGGTGCCCTCGCAGCGCATGAACGCCCGGTGCTCGATGCCGGCCGACCGGCCGGTGGCGTAGACCTCGCCGACGTCGCTCGCGGTGCCGGACGCCGGGAGCCCGGGGGCCTCGGCGAGCGGAGGCAGGTCGGTGCGCAGGGTGGCCCGGAAGTGGGTGGTCACGGTGTCGTCGGCAGGGGCGCCGTCACGGATCCGGCGACTGGTCGCCGTCACCCGGAAGACGGCGCCGTCGGGTGCGATGTCGACGGTGAGCTCACGGTCGAAGGAGTCCGTGGTCACCACCGGTTCGACGAACAGCACGTCGCTCAACCCGGTTCGGTCCAGCGGGACATCGCGTGCGGCGAGCAGCCGGTAGACGATGTCGAGAAAGGTGACACCCGGCAGGGTGCGCACCCCGTGCACCCGGTGGTCGTCGACGATCGGGTTGTCCCGCTTCAGGTGCAGGGCACAGCGAACGGACCTTCGGTCCACGTGTTCTCTCCTGGTGGTCGGCGATGCGGGAGCGTGCTCGGGGCCGGCCGCGCCGGGTTACGGAAAGGTCAGGTCGAGCCGGGCCGAGCGGAGCGGCCGTGCGGCCGGTCCGGGTTCGGCGGGCAGGCGCCAGAACCGGCTGCGCCGGTAGGCAGGCGGCGCCAACGGTGGCCGCCCCGGCTCCCCGGGGGCACCGGGGCCCAGCAGGACGTGGGCGTTGGTGCCCCCGAACCCGAAGGCGCTGACACCGACCCGGCTGCCGGGCGGCAAATCCGAAACCCGGGTGACGGGGAAGAAGGGCGACTCGGCGAAGGCGAAGCGCGGGTTCGGCCGGTCGCAGTGCAGCGTGGGCACGAGCAGGCCGTGGCGCAGGATCTGTACCGCCTTGATGAATCCGGCGACCCCCGCGGCGCTGAGGAGGTGTCCCATCGTGCTCTTGACGCTGCCGATGCCGCAGTAGCCGCGGTCCTCGGTGTACTTCCGGTGGACGGTGGTCAGGGCCTGGAGTTCGATCGGATCACCGATCATCGTGCCGGTGCCGTGCGCCTCCACGTAGCCCACGCTGCGGGCGTCGGCCCCCGCGCGGCTCAGCACATCCGCGATCAGGGAGCGCTGGGCGGGACCGCTGGGCGTGGTGTGCCCCATGGTCCGGCCGTCGTTGTTGACGCCCGAGGACTCGATCACCGCGAGCACCCGGTCCCCGTCGCGCCGGGCGTCGTCGAGGCGCTTGAGCAGCACCATCCCGGCGCCCTCCCCCGGGACGAGACCGTCCGCGAACTCGTCGAAGGTGCGGCAGCGGCCACTCGGCGACAGCGCCTTGCCGGCGCTGAGCATGAGGTACGGCTCCTCGTCGAAGAGCAGGTCCACACCACCGGCCAGGGCCATCGACGACTCCCCCGAGGCCAGGCTCAGGGCGGCCAGGTGAATGCTCACCAGGGATGAGGAACACGCGCTGTCGACCACGAGGTTGGGCCCCGTCAGGTCCAGGAAGTGCGAGATGTGGGCCGCGACGAAGTTCTGGTTGACACCGGCTATGTACGGCCGCTCCGGAGGTTGCAGATGCGCGCGGTGGTTTCCGGTACGGGTGCCGACGAAGACGCCGACCGCCGCTCCCCGTACCTCGTCCTCGCGGTACCCGGCATCCCGCAGGCACTCCACGGACACCTCCAGCGCCTTGCGTGCCAACGGGTCCAGGTGGCGTGCCGCCTCGGCATCGAATCCGAAGAACTCCGGGTCGAACAGGGCGGCGTCGTCCAGGAATCCGCCCCATTTGCTCTGGCTTCGTCCGGTCCCGCCGGACGGGCTGTACAAGGAGGAGACGTCCCAGCGGTCGGACGGCACCTCGGTGACGAGGTCGCGTCCGGCCAGCAGGGCTTCCCAGAACTGCCCGGGGTCGGCGGCGCCGGGCAGCCGGCAGCCCATCCCGATCACGGCGATGGGCGTCGGCCGCCCGTCCGGGAGCGGGAACTGTGCGTGCGCCGGGGCCGGTTCGGTCACCGCCGCGCGGTCGGGCCGGTCGGCGGGGGCCGGGTCCGCGGGGGGCGCGCCGAGCGCGGTGGCGAGCCCGCCGAGCGTCGGGTGCTCCTGGAAGAGGCTCGGATCCACCCAGTGGCCGAGCAGTCCTTCGAGTTCGCGCACCAGCTCGGCCATCAGCAGGGAGTCCACGCCGATGTCGCCGAGCAGAGTGTCGGGACCCAGCAGACTGCCATCGACCTTGGTGGTGCGGGCGACCAGGTCGTACAGCCAGTCCGGAGCGGCCGCGGCAGGCTCGTCCCGCGGTACGACGGGGTCCGGGACCGTATCGGCCCCGGCGGCGGGCGGCCCGGGGCGGGGCGGGGCGGTGTACTCCGGCGCCAGGAACAGTTCGTCCGCGGCCACCTCCGCGCGCTCCGCGCGGCAGGGCAGGGCCACGGAATCGCCGGGCACCCGAAGGGCGAGGTCGAGCAGTTCCAGTGCGTCGGCGGCGTCGAGGTCGCCGATGCCGAGCATGCCGCTCGCGCTCGTTCGCTCCAGGCCCATGCCCACGCCCCGCCACAGGGGCCAGCGCAAAGCGCGCACCACGCAGCCGGAGGCCGCGACATCGTGGGCGGCGGCGAAGTCGTCGAGGGCACCGTTCGCCGCCGCGTAGTCCAGGTGGCCCGCGGCGAGGCGCGGCAGCGCTCCGGCCACGGAGGAGAACAGCACCAGGAGGCCGGGCGGGGTGGCCCCGAAGGCCGACCACAGCACCCGCAGGCCCTCGGTCTTGGGCCGCAGCACCCGGGAGATGTCCTCGGGCGTGCGGGACAGGAAGGATGTGGGCGGGTCCATCACCCCGGCGCAGTGGAAGGCCGCCGCGATGCCGTCGGCCTGCTTCCGTGCCCGGCCGATCAGCCGGCGCAGGGAGGCGACGTCGTCCAGCGCGTCGGTCCGTACGGTCAGTGTGACCCCGCGCTCGACGAGGGCGAGAAGCGCCGTGAGGCGGGCGCGCAGTGCCGGGTCCGTGGCGGGCGCGGCGACGAGGGCGGCCCACTGATTGCGGACCGGTACCCGTGAGCGGCCGACGAGCACGATGTGCCGGGCTCCCCGGTCGGCCAGATGGGCCGCGAGACGCAGGCCGATACCTCCGAGGCCGCCGGTGATGAGTACCGCGCCGCGGTCGATGCCCGCGAGGAGGTCCTCGGTGGCCCGCGCCGGGGCGAAGACGGCCACGGGCCGGCGGCGGCGCGTCCCCTCGTACCGGATCTCCGTCTCCCGGTCGGTGGCCGAGGTCTCGGCCCGGACGGCGGCCGCGAGTCCGGCGGGGCCGCCGTCGACGCGGACGGTCCTCCCGTGAAGCATGGGGAACTCCCCCGGCAGGGAGCGGTAGAAGCCCGCGAGCGCGGAGCGTTCGGCACCGCTGACATGCACGCAGCGCAGCCCGGCGCGGGGGTTCGAGGTCAGCGTCCGCTGGAGCAGGGCGACGCGTTCGGCGACCTGGGTGCCGGGGGCGGTCCAGTCGACCAGGTCGACGATCCCGGCCAGGCCGCCCAGATCGGGCACGGGGTCCCCGGGGACGTGCGCCACGGCCCTCTCCCCGAGCACCGTACGGGCCAGCTCCGGGTCGGTGGTGACCACCAGCAGCCGGCCGCCGCGCCCGGCATCACCGGTGTCCGGCGCGGATGCGTCCGCCCATGCGGTGGTGAGGAGTCCGGCACCGGCGACGGGTGCCACCCAGTGCGGATCACGGCTGAAGGGGTAGGTCGGCAGCGACACGGGCGGGGCGTCCGGCGGCGGCCAGGCCGCTTCCGGCCCGCCGGACAGCGCGCCGGACGGTCCGTCCTCGGGCACGTCCGTCAGGGTGGCGAGTACCGAGGCGAGCCGCGCGCCGAGTTCGGCGAGGTCGGCCGCCTCGACGGCCACCCGGTACGGAAGTGCCGCGCGTCCGGTCCGCATCGTCCGCGCGATCGACGCGAGCGGTGGGGCGTCCGGCGAGCGTACGGCCTCCAGCAGACCGGTCACGGCCTCCCGCAGGGCCTGCGGGGTCCGGGCCGAGACCGGCACGACGAGGGGGGCGGCCGTCGCCTGGGCGGCCGTCGTCCGGGGGGCTTCCTCCAGGACCACGTGCGCGTTGGTGCCGCCCATTCCGAAGGAGCTGACACCGGCCCGGCGCGGACCGCCGACGACGGGCGGTTCCCATGCGGTGCGCCGGAGTTGGAGCCGCAGCGGCGTACCCTCGATCTTGATCATCCGGTTCGGCCGGCTGAGGTTGCGTACGGCCGGCAGTGTCCGGTGCCGCATGGCCAGGATCACCTTGACCATGCCGGCGATTCCGGCTGCCGCCTCCAGGTGGCCGATGCTGCTCTTCACCGAGCCGACCGCACAGTGCGGCTCGGCGGGACGCTCGTGGCCCCACTGCTCGTAGAGCCGCTCGAACGCCTCGACGATGCCGGAGACCTCGATCGGGTCCCCCAGCCGCGTTCCGGTGCCGTGCGCCTCGATGTAGCCGACGGTGCGCGGATCCACGCCCGCCTCGTTGTACGCGGCGACGAGCAGGTCGGCCTGGGCGTCCGGGTTGGGGGCGGTGAAGGACTGGGCCTGCCCGCCGTGGTTGACGGCCACACCGCGGATCACCGCGTGCACGCGGTCGCCGTCGGCCAGCGCGCGGTCCAGCGGCTTGAGCAGCAGGGCGGCGACGCCCTCGCCCCGGACGTATCCGTCCGCTCCCTCGTCGAAGGTGTGACACCGGCCGCGCGGACTCAGCACTCCGGTGCGCTGGTAGGCGTGGTGCCGGTCCGGGTCGCACAGGACGTTGACGCCGCCCGCGAATGCCTGCTCGCACTCGCCGGCCCGCAGCGCGGCGACGGCCTGCGCGACGGCGACCAGGGACGAGGAGCAGAGGGTGTCCACAGCGACACTGGGCCCGCGCAGGCCCAGGGCGTAGGAGACCCGGTTGGCCACCAGGGAGGGCGAGACCGCGACGCTCAGGTGCGGTTCGTCCCGCCCGGCGTGCCGGGCGATCAGCGCGGCGTAGTCCGAGTGGCACACGCCCGCGTAGACGCCGGTGCGGCTTCCGGTCAGCGAGGTTGGATCGCATCCGGCGTCCTCGGCCGTCGCCCACACGGTCTCCAGCAGCAGTCGCTGCTGAGGATCCATCAGGGCGGCCTCGCGGGGGCTGATGGAGAAGAACTCGTGGTCGAAGCCGCGTATGTCGTCGAGCAGGGCCGCCCTGCCGATCAGACCGGGATGGTCCGCCGCGGCCCAGCGGTCCGGGGGGATGTCGCGGACGGCGTCCTCGTCGCGGCCCAGCAGGTCCCACAGTCCGGGCACGTTCCGCGCGCCGGGGAAGCGGCCCGCCATGCCGATCACGGCGATCGGCGCGGGGGCGTCCGCGGCGGACGCGGGCACCGGGACCGGTACGGCGGCGGCCGGTTCCGGGCGTTCACCGCGCAGCACCCGAGCGATGGCGGTGGCCGTGAAGGCCTGGAACAGCATGCTGGGGTCGATCTCGCAGCCGATCTCCTCCTCGGCCCGTGCGGCGGCCTCCGACAGCGCCAGGCTGTCCAGTCCGCGCAGGCGCAGGTCGTCGTCGGCGGTGAGCGAGCCCGCGGGCTCGCCGAGCACGTTCTCCAGCAGGGCCAGGACCCGGCCTTCGAGGTCGTCGGGCAGGGGAGCCCGCGGCAACGCGGAGGAAGAGGCAGTCGTGGCGGAAGAGGCGGAGTCGGCCACGAGCGGTGCCGCACCGTCGGCGCGCAGGGCCGTGAAAGCCTCGGGTCGGACGAGCCGCTTGACGGTCTCCAGGCGCGCGAGCGGCCGGCCGTCGCGTTCCCGCAGCAGGGAGGAGGTGAGGACCACGCGGTCGTCCGGCTCACGCCGGCAGGCGTCCAGGCGGTAGCGCACGGCGTCGGCGAGGTCGCAGTTGCCGAGGTAGACGATGTCCCGGCTGACGGTGACGGCGTCGACGGCCCACTCGCCGTCGGGCGCCAGCGACTGTACGTACTTGCGCTCACCGCGGTCATTGATGTGCGGGTACGAGGCGAAGTAGAGGAGACCCGCCGCGTTCGCGTCTGCGAAGGGGTTCAACTCGTAGGTGTCGGTGTACAGGCCGGTGGCACTGCCGGGTTCCGGCTGGGTCAGGGCGCGGAACTCGTTCTGGAAGTCCCGGTGTTCCTCGTTCGCGTCCGCCACCGGGGTGCGGCCCTCGTGGCGCGGGGTGCCGGGGACGAGCCAGTTGCCGGAGCCCCGGCGGACGAAGGAGGTGAGGAGACGGACCTCCACGGAGGTCGCGGGTGTCGCGAAGCGGATGTCGCTGACGAAGGTGTGCTCGTCGAGCTTGGCCAGGGTTCCGGTGAGTTCGCCCTCGTCGTGCTCGGTGAAGAACCGGAGGGAGTCGGCGGCGGCGAGCCGGGCGCGGGTGAAGGCGGGCAGCAGCCGTGCACCGTCGCCGTCCGCGAGCTCCGCGACCGGGAGACCGAAGTGCCCTCCGATCAGCGACCAGTGGAGGTCGCCGGCCTCGCGCAACAGCCAGTTCTCGGAGAGGCCGCCCACGGAGAGCGCGGGAAGGCCGAGGACGACCGTGCGGGTCAGCATATGGGTATCCGTCCGGAGCCGTCGAACGCTGCGGATCCGCGTGCCCCTCGACCCGGATGCGGCCATAGCTGATGACAGTGCTGAATCATGCACATCCCCCGACGCATTCACTGAAGGCCCTGTCCAGCACAGCGGCCGCCAGAATTTGACCATTGAAACTAATGCGGACTCGGCCTCTTTCCGCTTGACCAGAATTGGGCCGACAAGAAAGCATCGTGGAGGATCAAAGCCGCTTTACGCAAGGGAGTGGACCACTCGTGCCGGTTACCCAGGAGCAGGATTCCCGCGTCCACCGTCCGGCACGGGAACCCGGGCCGGAGACCCCCGTTTCCGGGCCTGGCCTGCTCGCCGGCACGCTGCCGGACGTCATGGTCGTGGAGCTGTTCGCCGACCCGCCGGACATCCACCTCTACCCGGAGGAGGCGGACATCGTGGAGCACGCGGTCGACAAGCGCCGGCGCGAGTTCGCCACCGTCCGGCTCTGTGCCCGCACGGCGCTGGCCTCGATCGGATTTCCGCCCGGGCCGATCCTGCACGGCCGCTCGGGATCCCCCACCTGGCCCGACGGCGTCGCGGGCAGCATGACGCACTGCCCCGGCTACCGGGCGGCGGCGGTCGCCAGGACCGCGGCGGTGACCTCGGTCGGGATCGACGCCGAACCGAACTCCGCCCTGCCCAGGGGCATAGAGAGGATGGTGGCCTCGGCCGAGGAGCGCCGGACGCTGGACCGGCTCACCCTGTCCCACCCGGCCGTTGCCTGGGACAGGCTGCTGTTCAGTGCGAAGGAAAGCACCTACAAGACGTGGTTTCCGCTCATGGGCCGATGGCTGGATTTCAGCGACTGCACCATCACCCCCGATCCGGAGCGCGGCACCTTCAACAGTTCGCTGCACGTGCCCGGACCCGTGGTCGGCGGACGCCGCGTCGACACCTTCACCGGGCACTGGCGAACCGCCGTCCACCAGGGCATCGAGTACGTGGCGACAGGGATCGTCGTACCGGCCGGCCCGCACCCGCCACGTCTGCCGACCGGCAACCCGTGAACCAATTTCAGCCGCACTCGATGTATCGGCCGAAATTCATAAGGTGAGGCATTTTCTCCGGGACCCTCCGTTTGAAACAAGCCAAAGAATCTCACGGCACTCCGCGAAACCCCCCGATGCACACCCGCCCGGGCGAATGGCCGGAACTCGACAACACCCTTGGAGGGCCCATCGGACGCCAGTAGGGTGATCGACATGCTGCAAAAAGTAAGAGGAACGCAATATTTGACGGCTCTACGGGAAGGCGGTTCCCTTCCCGGTCTTGTCGAGGCCGACAACGACACCACCTATGTCGTCAAGTTCCGGGGAGCCGGGCAGGGGAGCGCGGCCCTCGTCGCCGAGATCGTGGTGGGCGAGCTCGGCCGCCACCTCGGTATCCGGGTACCCGACCTGGTACTCCTCGAAGTGGACGCCGAACTGGCACGCCGTGAACCGGATCAGGAAGTGCAACAGCTCCTCCAGGCCAGTACCGGCTCCAACCTGGCCATGGACTTCCTGGCCGGATCGGTGGGCTATGACGGCATCGTCTGGCGGGCGCCGGCCGAGGAAGCCGCCCGCGTCTACTGGCTCGACGCCCTGACGGCCAATGTGGACCGCACCTGGTCCAACCCCAACCTCCTGATCTGGCAACGCCGGTTGTGGGCGATCGACCATGGCGCGGCGCTGATCTTCCAGCACTCGTGGCCCTCGGTGGACGGCTGGGCCAACCGGGACTACGGGATGGGGTCGCACGTCCTGTCCGAGCGGGTTTCCACGCTCACGACCCCGGCCCTGGACGCCCTCGATGCCGAACTGGCCGCCCTTGTGACGTCCGAGGCACTGGACCGGATCCTCGGGCTGGTGCCCGACGACTTCCTGGTGAACATGAACTCGGCCAACGGTACGGACCCGCAGACCCTTCGCGGACGCTACCGCGAATACCTGCTGGCCCGTCTCGCCGGCGAGCGCGCATGGTGGCCGGAGGTGGCGGCATGAGCACCCCTTCCTCACCGTCCCTCGGCTTCGACTACGCCCTTCTGCAGGCCGTTCCCCGCGTCGACCGCGGCGAGCGGATCAACGTCGGAGCGCTGCTCTACTGCAAGGAGGCCGACTTCCTCGCGGCCGAGGTGCACATCGACGCCGCCCGCCTGCGCGCCCTGGACCCCGAGGTCGACCTGATCGGTGTCACGGACGCCCTGGAGGCGATCCGCGCCATCTGCGCGGGCGACGCGAAGGCCGGTCAGGCCGGCGCGGGAACGCTGCGCTCGCGGTTCGGCTGGCTCACGGCCCCGCGCAGCGCGGTCGTCCGGACCGGAGCGGTACACGGCGGCCTGACGGCCGACCCGGTGGCCGAACTGGACCGGCTGATGAACCGGCTGGTGCGCTGACCCCGCCTCCTCCCGCATACCGCCCGCCCCTCCCGAGGACACCACATGCGAGACATCGTCAATGCCGTCGTGAGCGGGGAAGCGGGGCGGGAGGACTTCGCCGCGCTCGCAGTCCCCGGGACCTATCGGGCCATCACCTTGCACAAGAGCGAGACCGGCCTGTTCTCCGGGCTCGCCACCCGGGACAAGGACCCGCGCGAATCGGTGCACCTGGACGAGGTCCCGGTCCCCGAACTGGGCCCGGGCGAGGCCCTGGTGGCCGTCATGGCCTCGTCCGTCAACTACAACACCGTCTGGTCGTCCCTCTTCGAACCACTGCCGACCTTCGGATTCCTTGAGCGGTACGCGACCCGGTCGCCGCTCGCCCGGCGGCACGACCTCCCGTACCACGTCATCGGCTCCGACCTCGCGGGAGTCGTCCTGCGCACCGGCCCCGGCGTCAACGCCTGGCACCCGGGCGACGAGGTCGTCGCGCACTGCCTCTCGGTCGAACTGGAGTCCTCGGACGGCCACGACGACACGATGCTCGACCCCGAGCAGCGCATATGGGGCTACGAGACCAACTTCGGTGGCCTGGCAGAGATCGCGCTGGTGAAGTCCAACCAGCTGATGCCCAAACCCCGGCACCTGACGTGGGAGGAGGCCGCCTCCCCGGGCCTGGTCGCCTCCACCGCGTACCGCCAGCTCGTCTCGCGCAACGGCGCGGGCATGAAGCAGGGCGACAACGTGCTGATCTGGGGTGCCGGCGGCGGCCTCGGCTCCTACGCGACGCAGTTCGCGCTGGCCGGCGGCGCCAACCCGATCTGCGTGGTCTCCAGCGACCAGAAGGCGGACATCTGCCGGAAGATGGGCGCCGAGGCCGTCATCGACCGCACCGCCGAGGACTACCGGTTCTGGAAGGACGAGCACCACCAGGACCCGCGCGAGTGGAAGCGGTTCGGCAAGCGCATACGCGAGCTGACCGGCGGCGAGGACGTGGACATCGTCTTCGAGCACCCGGGCCGCGAGACCTTCGGCGCCTCGGTGTACGTGACCCGCAAGGGCGGCACGATCGTCACCTGCGCCTCCACGTCCGGCTACAACCACGAGTACGACAACCGCTACCTGTGGATGTCGCTCAAGAAGATCGTGGGCTCCCACTTCGCCAACTACCGCGAGGCCTGGGAGGCCAACCGGCTGATCTCCAAGGCAAAGATCCACCCCACACTCTCCAAGGTCTACGCGCTGGAGGAGACCGGGCAGGCTCTGTACGAGGTGCACCGCAACCGGCACCACGGCAAGGTGGGCATCCTCGCGCTGGCCCCCCGGGAGGGCCTGGGCGTTCGCGACCACGAGCTGCGGGCCGAGCACCTCGACGCCATCAACCGGTTCCGGACCCCGGCGCTCGCGCACGCCTGACGTTCCGGCTCGGCAACGGGCTGCCACCACGCCTCCGGGCGCCGGTGGCAGCCCGTTGCCGTGCGCGGCAACGGGGCCCAGCCACCGCCCGAATCCATTTCAGATACAGAACTGCATTGGGATACAGTCTTGTACCTGGGCGCGCGTCAAGGAGGCGATCACCATCACCAAGCGACTCACCAGACAGCAGAGCCGACAGGTCACACGCGAGCAGCTCCTCCTGTCGGCAGCATCACTCTTCGCCGACCAGGGCGTCAGCGGAACCTCGGTGGAACACATCGTCGAGGCCGCCGGCTACACCCGGGGCGCCTTCTACGGCAACTTCGAGGGCAAGCACGAGCTCGTCCTCGCCCTCCTCGAACAGCGGACCCAGCGCGAGCTGGAGGAGATCCAGGCGATGAGCCGCGAGGCGGCCACCTTCGAGGAGATGCTCGACCATCTCCGCTCCTGGCACCGCCGACGCGACCAGAACCTCGCCAGCTGGCTCGCCCTGCGCACCGAACTCTGGCTCTACGGCCTGCGCGACCCGGAACTCCTGCCGGTGCTGGCGGACCGCGAGCGCCGCTCCCGGGAGGCAATCGCCCAGGCACTGGAGCAGGGCTTCACCGCGCGCGGCGTGACCACTCCGGCTCCCGTCGAGCTGCTGGCGCTGATCGTGCATGCCCTGGACGACGGTCTGTCCATCCAGCGCGTGCTCTCCCCCGCCGAGAGCGGTACCGACTCCGTCGTGGACGTGGTGGAACTCCTGATGAAGTCCTGGACCGCCCTCGCTCGCAGCACCGCCACCGAACCGGCCGCCGCAACCGCGGCCGAACCCCCGATCGAGAACCTGGAGAAGAAACCATGAACGAGGCAGGGCAGGCAGTTAAGCCGGCGACCGCCGGCCCACCTGCCACCCCCGACGTGCCCGAGCCCGACCCCAAGCGGTGGCTCGCGCTGACCGTCCTGCTGGTCGCCACCTTCATGGACCTGCTAGACGCCAACATCATCACCGTGGCGATCCCGAGCGTCCAACGCGACCTCGGCGCCTCGTCCGTCGCTATCCAGGCGATGACGGCCGGCTACACCCTGAGCTTCGCGGTGCTGCTGATCACCGGCGGCCGGCTCGGTGACATCTTCGGCCGCAAGCGGATGTTCCTGATCGGCGTCAGCGGCTTCGTCCTCGCGTCCGCGCTGTGCGCCGCCGCGCCCAGCACCGAATTACTCGTCATCGCGAGGGTTCTCCAGGGGCTCACCGCAGCGATCATGGTGCCCCAGGTACTCGCTCTCATCCACGTCTCCTTCGCACCCCAGGAGATCGGCCGAGTCGTCAGCCTCTACGCGGGCATGGTCGGCCTGGCCATCGTCTCCGGCCCCCTCATCGGCGGTGCCCTCATCAGCTGGAGCCCCCTGGACCTCAGCTGGCGCAGCATCTTCGTGGTGAACCTGCCGGTCGGTCTGGTGGCCCTGATCGGTGCGGCGAAGTGGATGCGGGAGTCGAGCTCCCCACACGCCAAGCGCCTGGACATCATCGGCATGCTGCTGGTGATCCTCGGACTGCTGCTGCTCATGGTGCCGCTGACCCTCGGCCGCGAACTCGACTGGCCGACGTGGAGCATCGTCTCACTCGTCGCCGCGGCCCCCGTGCTCGTGCTGTTCGTGGTCTACGAACGCCACAAGACCCGCAAGGACGGCTCGCCCCTGGTGACCCTGTCCCTGTTCAAGACCCGCGCGTTCGGTGCCGGCACCGGCGTTCAGCTCCTCTTCAGCGCCATCCCCGCCGGATTCTTCCTCAGCTGGACGCTCTACCTCCAGGCCGGTCTCGGCTGGTCGGCCCTGCACACGGGCCTGACCGCGATCCCGTTCTCCCTGTGCGTACCAATCGTCGGCGGTCTCGCGGTGCGCAAGCTCTCCCCGCTCTACGGCCGTTACTGCCTGCTCGCGGGCTCGCTCCTGATGCTCGCGGGCATCGTCTCCTTCGCCTGGGCGGCCGACCACTTCGGTACGGACATCACCTCCTGGCACACGATCCCCTCCATGCTCCTGATCGGCTCCGGCATGGGTCTGCTCATGCCTCCGCTGACGGCTCTGGTCCTCCGGCAGGTCAAGCCTCACGAGGCCGGCGCCGCCTCCGGCATCATCAACGCGACCGGTCAGCTCGGCGCCGCGCTCGGTGTGGCGGTCATCGGAAGCCTCTTCTTCGCGGCGCTCGCGAGCAACGCGGGTCCGCATGCCGAACGGGTCGCGCCCACCGTCCATTCGGTGTCGCCCCAACAGGCCGCGGGCCTCCAGGTCTGCGCGACCGAAGCACTCGGCCAGGACGATCTGGCCAAGGTTCCGGACAGCTGTTCCACACTCGTCCAGGGCGCCGACGCCGGCACCCGGGATACGATCAATGGCGCGCTCAGTGAGATCCGTGCGAAGACTTTCGTGTCCACCTACAGCGAGACGCTGTACTGGGCGGCCGGTGGCCTGATCCCGGTCACCGCCCTCGTGCTGCTCCTGCCTCACCACCGGGTCCGACGGGAGGAAATGGCGTAGGACGCCGCCGCGCTGACGACCAGTCGATCCCGAGAACCACATCTGGAGACCCCGATCATGAGCAGCGGTACGACCTATCAGATCCTCACCCGGGGCAAGTTCGCGCCCCTCGACGAAGAGCAGCGCGCGTCGCTGCTCGCCCAGGCGGACGACCACGGCGTGCTGAGCGCCAGGTTCACCGCGGAGGGCACCGTGTCCTACGAGCGCGGACTGCACGGCTTCACCTTCCGTGTACTGATCCCCGCGACCGACGACGACACCGAGGAACTCGTGCTCTCGCAGGCCGAGGAGCTCGCCGAGGTGGCCGTCCGCAAGCTCGGCGCCGACTGCGTGGAGCTCAAGTCGGTGTCCACGGACCTGGCCAGCATCAAGATCAAGCGGAAGGGGCGCTGACCCGAAGGTCCTGGCCGGCGCGGCGCCCGTGCACCGCGTCGGCCCGTACCGGCAGGGATGCGGAACAATCTGATGACACCTGACGAATTCACCCTCGTGATGTCCGACCCGACCCTGCGCCGCGTGTTCTCCGCGGTCGCGCTCGGTTCGTCGACCTCGTCCGAGATCCTCGCGGCGGCGGGGCTCGACACACCGGTGGCGGCCAAGGCGATCGGGCAGCTGACGCGCAACGGACTGCTCGTGCCCGAGGGGCGCGGCCGGCTCGTCATCGACGAAGGCGCCCTGGCGGCGGTGGCGCAGACGGCCGCGCGCCGCCAGGAGGAGGCCGCCGCCGCCGAGCAGCCCGACGCACAGCTGCGCGGCTTCGTACGCGACCGGACGCTGGTGGGCCTGCCCGAGGAGGAACACCACGAGGCGCGGCAGGCGGTCCTGCGTCACGTGGCGGAGGCCACCTTCACCCCGGACGAGGAGTACGACGAGCGCACCGTGACGGGGCGGCTTGAGCCGTGGTGCGAGAGCGGAGTCCTGGATGCGGTCTCGCTGCGCCGGGCCCTCGTCGATCTCGGGTTCCTGCGGCGGCAGTCGGGACTGTACGGCCTGACCACCGACTGACACCAGGGGCCCCGCGTCCGGCCGGACGCGGGGCCCGTCGGCCTCGGACAGGCCCTAGACCGCCCCCACGGGTACCGGCCGGGGGCGGCGTACGGCCTCCAGTACAGCGGCCTGGTACGGGGTCAGGGAGCCCGCCCGCTCCTGCGGGAACAGCTCCGCCCAGTTCGGTTCCCGCCCGCAGGCGTAGAGGGTCCCGAGCGAGGAGAGCATCGAGCGGACCTCGGCCCGCCGTCTGCCGGAGGACAGCAGCCAGCCCTGCCGCTCGCCGTGCTCAAGGGTCTGGCGCACCGGGCTCAGCAGTACCGGATGGGCACTGACCTCGACGAACACCTCATGCCCCGCGGCACCGAGATTCTCCACCGCGGCCGCGAACCGTACCGGCTCCCGCAGGTTCCGCATCCAGTAGGCGGACCCGAGCCCGGCGCCCGCGACCGGCTCGGCCGTCACCGTCGAGTACATCGGCACGCGGGTGGGGGCCGGTTCCAGGGCGCGCAGGGCGGTGTGGAGGTCCTCGCGCAACTCCTCCACGTAGTGGCTGTGCGAGGCGACCGTCCCCTTGATCACCCGGCAATAGACGTCCCGCGCCTCCAGTTCCCCGAGCAGTGCGGCCAGGGAGTCCGAGTCGCCCGCCAGGACGGTGGAGCGGGGGCTGTTCTCCCCCGCCACGCTGATCGCGCCACCGCCGGCCGCAGCCAGCTCGTGCGCCTCGGCGGGTGAGAGTTCCGTCGTGGCCAGCGCTCCCTTGCCGGAGATCCGGCGCAGCAGCGCGCTGCGGCGGCACGCGACCGTCATGGCGTCACGCAGGGTCAGCCCGCCGGCCGTGTGGGCGGCTGCGATCTCCCCCATACTGTGGCCGACGACCGCGTCGGGCGTGATTCCCCAGCTGCGCCACAGTGCGGTCAGACCGATCTGCAGGGACACCATCGTCGGCTGGAGGACGTCCAGTTCGTCCAGCCGCGCGGCCTCGGCCGGCAGGTTCAGCTGCTCGACGACGGAGAATCCGGCGAACTCCCGTACCAGCCGGTCGCATTGGTGCACGGCATCGCGGAAGACCGGTTGCTGTGCGAGGAGTTCACGGCCCATCCCGTACCACTGGGCTCCCTGTCCGGCGAAGACGAACACCAGGCCGGGGCGCCGGGCGGTGACGTCCGCCGGGACCCTCCCCACCTCGCCGGCGCAGGCCTCTTCGAGCTGGGCACGCAGTTCGTCGTACGATTCGACGGCGAAGGACAACCGGTGGTCGCCGCTCGTGCCCGTCGCGGCTTCGTGGCAGTACCGGACGAGTGGCGGCAGGGCGCGCGCGGCGCGGATCCTGTCGAGGTGCGCGTACAGCAGGGCCTGGAGCAGGTCCTCGGTGGCGGCGGCTATGGCGAACAGCCGTGCTCTCATGGTTCCCCCCTTTCGGTTTCGGCCCGGGCGACGGGTCACCGGCGGACGGCGATCCGGTGACGGTAGCTCTCCATCGGCAGTCCGCTCATCCAGGGCACGATGCCCACCTTGCTGAGCACCTTGATCGCGGGAGGCGGCTGGTAGCCGGCGAACATGCCGCCGAACATGAGGATCTGGCTGTGCGCGGCGATCTGGCGCACCAACGGGTTCATGCGCTGTTTGGCCAGCGTGGTGCGGAAGTGACTGCCGGGCGCCATGCGCAGGCGGACAGCCGCGCGGACCCGGTCCGAGATGTCGTGGTCGGCCGTCCAGTCCAGGCCCTCGGTCTCCTCGGCCGTGCGCCGCATGGTCTCCGTACGCTGGCGTGTGTAGACGTCGATGTGGCTGAGGTAACCGCCGGGGCGCAGCACGCGTGCGGCCTCCCGGAGGAACTTGCCGAGGTCGGGGTAGGTGTGCGAGCTCTCGATGTTGACGAGCACGTCCACGGAACCGTCCTCGAAGGGCAGGTCCTCCGCATCGCCGTGGACGAAGGTGAGCGCGTCGCCCCGGGAGAGCGTGGCGGTGGCGCGGGCGACCGCCTTGGGCGAGAGGTCCAGACCGGTCATACGGGCGCCGGGGGCGATCCGGGAGAGGAGGTTGAGGCCCTCCCCCATCCCGCAGCCGACCTCCAGGACATGGCGTCCGGCGTAGTCGTCGAGATCGAGGGGGAGCTCGCGCAGGGCGAGGAAGTAGAGCTGCTCGCTGAAGCCGTCCGTCCACGGCTCGCCGAAGCCCGGCACGCGGGCGCGGATCTCCTCGACGAGGGCGGGGTCGTACATGCCCCAGTTCCACAGGGCGCCGTGACCGGAGAGCGTGGCGGCCATGTCGTAGATGGTGGCGCTGGCCGACTTCATGCCGGCGGCGTTCTCGCCGCGGCGCGCGGCGCCGGACTCGTCGAGGTTGATGTCCGCGAGGCCGCTGGTGAAAGCGGTCATGACGTCAGGGGTGGCTGTCATGTGGGTCTCCGATGAGCAGAGGGGCGGTCAGGCACTGACGCTGTCGCCGCGCACCAGGCCGAATCCTTCGGGTACGCCGGCGGGGTCGGTGCCGGTCGTGACGGGGCGGTTGTCCGCGTCGACGAACACCACGGCGGGTTCGTACGAGCGGACGTGCTCCTCGCTCATGGATGCGTAGGAGATGATGACGACGAGGTCACCGGGGTTGATGAGGTGGGCCGCGGCGCCATTGATGCCGATGACCCCGCTGTCGGCCTCGCCCTCGATGACGTAGGTGCTGAGCCGGGCACCGTTGTCGACGTCGACGCTGTCGACCTTCTCCCCCGGCCACAGGTTCGCGGCGGCCATCAGGGTGGAGTCGATCGTGACGGAGCCGACGTAGTACGGATCCGCCTGGGTCACGGTGGCGCGGTGGATCTTGGACTTGAACATCTCGCGGAACAGCACGTCGTCTCCCTTCACCAGGTCACCGGTAGCTCGTGAACGCCGTAGATGATCGAGTCCGCACGGGTGCGCACCTCCGCGGCGGGCACGGCGAGGCGCAGCCCCGGGAAGCGGCCGAGCAGGGCCGCGAAGGCGACCCGCAGTTCCAGCCGGGCGAGTTGCTGGCCCACGCACTGGTGGATGCCGTGACCGAACGCGAGGTGGGGTACGGGCTCGCGGGTCACGTCGAGCTCGTCCGGCAGCGCGCAGAGCGCGGGGTCCCGGTTGGCGGCGGCGAAGGAGAACGAGATCGCGTCCCCGGCCGCCATCCGGTGTCCCTCGAACTCCAAGTCCTCGCCCACCGCACGGATACCGCCCGCGTGGACGACCGTCAGGTGGCGCAGCAGTTCCTCCACCGCCCTCTCGGTCAGGGTGGTGTCGGCGACCAGCGCGGCCAGCTGCTCGGGGTGCTCCAGCAGGGCGAAGGTGCCAAGGGCGATCATGTTGGCGCTGGTGTCGTACCCGGCGGTCAGCAGGACGCTGCCGATGGTGGCGAGTTCCTCGTCGCTGAGCCGGCCCTCGGTGACGAGGGTGCCGAGCAGGTCGTCCGCCGGTTCGGCCCGCTTCGACTCGACCAACCCGCGCAGCAGCACGCCGATGGCGTGCCAGCCGGCGATGGCCTCCTCGGCGCTGGAGTGCACGGCGAAGAGTGCTTTGATGGCCCGGGAGAACTCCGGGCGTTCCGCCACGGGCACGCCCAGCAGTTCACAGATGGCCGAGGCTGCCATGGGCTCCGCGAACTCCGTCACCAGGTCGGCCGGGCCCTCTCCCCTGCCCTCTGCCATGGCGTCCAGATGCAGCGCGGCGAGCTCCGTCAGCCGGGGTTCGAGGGTGCGGGTGCGGCGGGCCGAGAACCAGGCGCCCACCGCCCGCCGGTAGCGGGTGTGTTCCGGCGGATCCATCGCCGTGAACATGCCCGGGGGCACGGCAGTGCGGTCCGCCGCCATGGGCAGGGCGATGGGCGAGCGCAGCGCCTCCCCCCAGGAACTCATCCGGGGGTCGGCCAACAGCCGGCGAGCCTCGGTGTATCCGGTGACCAGCCAGCCCACGTGGCCGTCCGGGAACTCCATACGGGCGACGGGGTGACCGGCGCGGAGCGCGCCCAGCTCGGGTGCGGGGTCGAAGGGACACCGGCCACGGGTCATCGGCAGACCCGCAACCGTGGGAAGGCTGTCGGTCATAGCTCCTCGTTCTCCGGAGACAGGCGGACGGGAAGGCGCTGCATCGAGAGCAGGTAGCGCGGTTCGATCTCTCGCGGGTCCACTGCCAGCGCCAGACCGGGGAACCGCTCGAACAGGGCGGTCAGGGCGACCTCTCCCTCGATCAGGGCGAGGCTCGCGCCCAGGCAGTAGTGCGCGCCGCGGCCGAAGCCCAGGTGCGGGTTCTGCTCGCGGGTGATGTCGAGGCGTTCCGGCTCCTCGAAGACCTCGGGGTCGCGGTTCGCGGCGGCCAGCACCACCTGGATGGCCTCTCCGGGCTGCACCTTCACACCACCGATCTCGAAGGGTTCGGTGGCGAAGCGGCGGAAGGTGTGCTTCACGGGCGCCGTGTGGCGTACGAGTTCGGCGGTGGCGCGGCTGCCGAGAGAGCGGTCGCCCTTCAGCAGTTCCAGCTGGTCGGGGTGCTGGAGGAGGGTGAACGCGCCGAGCGCGACGAGGTTGCGGACGGTTTCGTGGCCTGCCTGGACGAGGACCATCGCCAGGGCCGTCAGCTCGTCGTCGGTCAGCCGGTCGCCGTCCTCCTCGTGGATCTGCACGAGTTCGGAGATCAGGTCGTCCCGCGGCTCGGCCCGGCGGGCGACGATCAGTTCCTTCGTCACCCGGGCCATGCCCCGTACGGCCGGGGCGAACTGCTCGGGGTTCGGGCGCAGGGCCTGCGCGAGGCTCTCGCTCCACTCGCGCCACTGCTCGCGGTACTCCTCGTCGACGCCGAGGAGTTCGCAGATGACGATGATGGCGAGGGGGTGCGCGTAGTCCGCGATCAGGTCGGGTTCGGCCGTGCCGGCGAGGTCGTCCAGCAGTCGTGCCGCGACGCGTTCGACGGCCGGTGTCAGGGCGAGCATCCGGCGGGCGGACAGCGCCCGGGTGACGAGGCGGCGGACCCGCATGTGGTCCTCGCCGTCCATGGTCAGCAGGGTGGAGTCGAACATGTCGACGATGTCCTCGGGGATGCCCCGTCCGAGCATGCTGTCCCGGTGGGAGTCGCCCGGCGGGCGGCTTCGCAGGGTCGGCTCGCCGAGCACCGTCCTGACGTTGTGGTGTCCGGTGACCACCCAGATGTCGCTGCCGTCCGCGAACTTCCCGCGGCAGACGGGCCGGGGGCCGCCGAGCCAGCGCTCCCCCGCCTTCGGGTCGGTGATGAACGCCGGGTCGGACAGATCGAACTCACTCGCCAAGTCGTCGGATTCGGTGGTGAGTTCCGGTGCGGGGATCTCGGTCATTCGGTCTGCCTCGTTTCTTGCTGAGAATCTCGATCGTGCGCGTCAGGAGCTGCGGCCCGGAAGTCCGCCGCTCACGACCTCGGCGGCCTCGGCCATCAGACGCCCGGCCAGTTCGTCGGCGTGCCGGTTCTCCCAGGCGTGCAGCGGGGTGCCGGCCAGCCACCGGTTGCAGGCGCCGAGGGCGGGTCCGCAGGGGATCTGGTAGTCGGCGACGCGGCCCGGCGTGCCCTCGATCGCCCAGGTCGCCGCCTGGGCGCAGTACCAGCGGAAAACGAGCGCCATGCGCCGCTTGGGGTCGATGGCTTCCTCGGAGGAGACGCCCGGACGGGTGAGGATCTCCTCGAAGGGGGCTCCCAGGTAGTCGCGCTCCACCTTGGCGCGCACCGCAGCCGGGACCGCCTCCCAGGAGTCGTGGTTGCGCCACAGGTCGTGGAGCTTGCCCGCGCGGGCGTGAAAGAGCACGCCCTTGCGCAACACCCTTGCCCTTCCGCCCAGTTCGAAGAGGCCGCCGTAGGGCGCGAAGGCGGTGTCGTGGACGTCCGCCGCCTGGAGCAGGTCCTTGGCGGCGGCACTGGTCCCGCTCTCGGCGGTGCATACGTTGATGGAGCCGGTGAGGACGAAGCCCGCCCCCAGCACGAAGGAGGCCGCGGCCGACTCGGGGGCACCGATACCGCCCCCGGCCCCGATGCGCACCGCCTCGGCGACACCGCCGAGTTCCGCGCGCAGCCCGCGCAGCGCGGGCAGCAGCGCCCACAGGGCCGCCATGTCGGTGTGGTCCCCCGCGTCGCCCACCGCGCAGACGTCGTCGGCCAGCGCGACGCGGGCGCCGACCTCGGCCTCCTCGGTGGTGAGCAGCCCCTGCGCCACCAGCCCGCTCACCAGCGCGGCGGGCGGCGGCTCCAGGAACAGGCGGGCGACGTCCGGCCGGGTCACCTTCGCCAGGATCTTGCGGGGCACGTGCACGGTGCCGCCCGGCAGCACCCGGGCACCCGTCAGCCGATGGCGTACGAGGGCGGGTGTCGCCTCGACGTGGGTGGAGGCCTCGACGAACCGGACGTCCTCGCGGATCAGTACGTCGACCAGTTCGGATTCGGCACGCGGGTCGAAGGGGTCGTGCGTGACATTGACTCCGAAGGGCGCCCCGGCCGGGACGCGTGCGCGGATCGCGGCGAGTGCCGGGGCCACGTCCCGGGCGGCGAGTCCCGATGCGCCGAAGTAGGACAGCAGCCCGGCTCCGGCCATCCGGGCCACCAGGTCGACGGAGGCGACTCCTTGCCGCATCCCACCGGCAACGTAGGCGAGGCGGACGCCGTAGTCCTGTCGGAAGGCCTCCGACCCGAGTGACCCGGCGGAGGCCCTGGCAGGGCGTACGGGTGCGGCCGGCCCGGCCTCCGCACGGGCGGGCGCGGGGTGTACGGGCGTGGGCCGGGCGGTGGCGGGGCCGGGCGTCGGCAAGGGGGTCGCCTCGCGGCGTATCCGGTCGACGAGCTTGGTCAGTACCTGCCCCGGGCCGAGCTCGCGCACCCGGAGGTCGCCGCGCCCCATCAGGAGCCGGACGCTGTCGGTCCAGCGCACCGGCGAGGCGATCTGGCGGCGCAGGGTGGCGGCCACCTCCCCCGCCACGTAGGGCCGGGCGTCCACATTGGCGATGACCGGGATCTTCGGCGCGGCGAAGGGGGTGGCATCCAGCAGCCGGCCGAACTCCTCGGCCGCCGAAGCCATGTACCGGCTGTGGAAGGGTGCGCTGACGTTGAGCGGCGCGCACCGCGCGCCGGCCTTCTTCAGCGCGGGCAGTGCCCGGTCGACCGATTCCACGGGGCCGGCGATCACGGTCTGGGTCGGCGCGTTGTAGTTGGCGATGTCGAGGTCGGTGAGGCCGTTGTCCCGCAGGACCTGCTCCACGAACCCGGCGTCGACGGACGAGACAGCGGCCATCGTGCCGCCCGTGACCTGCCCCATGAGCCGACCGCGTTCGGCGACCAGGCGCAGTCCTGTCTCGAAGTCGAACACCCCGGCGGCGAACAGCGCGGAGAACTCGCCGAGACTGTGCCCGAGGACGTAGTCCGGCAGCCGCCCGCCCTCGCCCACGGCCGCCAGCCAGTTGAGGGAGTTGACCACGTACAGGGCCGGCTGGGTGTAGCGGGTGTCCCGCAGGTTGCGGCCCGGGTCCAGGAGGCACAGTTCACGGACCGAGTAGCCGAGGACGGCGTCGGCGCGGTCGACAAGGCCGGGGAAGCAGTCGAAGACCTCCCGGCCCATGCCCTTGGCCTGCGCGCCCTGCCCGGGAAAGACGTGGACGTCGAGCGTCGGTACGGCGGCGGGCGGGCGGGACGGCGCCGCTGCGGGAGCGCTCACGGGGTTCACCTCGATTCTTGCGGGGGTGGCGGCAAGGCGGGGGCGCGCGTCGAGGACGGCCCGGTACAGCGCCTCGTCACGGGCGTACGGGGACAGCAGGGGCAGCACGCGGGACCGGCTGCCCTCCGGCAGCGCGGCCCGCACCAGGTTGGCCATGGACCCGGAGGGACCGAGGTCGAGGAAGAGCAGGTCGTCCCGCTCCAACAGCGGCCCCGTGGCCCGGGTCAGGTCGAAGGGTTCGCGGAGCACCTGCCACAGGTGCACCGGGTCCGGAATCCGCACGGCCGCGCCGGTGGTGCCGGAGATCAGCGGAATCGTGGCCGGCCTCATGGTCAGGTCGCCGATCAGCTCCTTGAACACGCCCTCGACCGGGTCGATCAGGGGCGAGTGGAAGGGAAACTCGATCGGCAGCCGCTGACAGAGCGTCCCGGTGGCGTTGAGGTGGCGTTCGATCCGCTCCAGGGCCCCGGCGGTACCGGCCAGGACGAAGTTCTCCGGCGAGTTGACGGCGGCGACGTGCGCCGCGGCGAGAACGGGGTCGCGGTCGGCGAGTCCTGCGTCGGCCAGGACCGCGAGCATCCCCCCGCGGGGGCACTCGGCCTCGAACACGTCGACCTGGCGCAGCAGGGAGCGCAGGCACGCGTCGGGGTCGACCGCCCCCGCGACCGCCGCCGCCGCGACCTCGCCCAGGCTGGCTCCGAGCACCGCGCCGGGTTCGAAACCGTGGGCCCGGAGCATCCGCGCGAGCGCGTACTCGACCATGAAGATGGCCGGCTGGGTCAGGGCGAACCGTGTCATCGGGTGCTCGGGGCCGCGGCCGGCGCCGTGGATCGCCTCGATCACCGAGTCGCCGCGCACCTCGCGGACGGTCGCGTCCAGGGAGTCGAGGGCTTCCCGGAAGGCGGCGTCGGCCCCGTAGAGCCACTTGCCCATACCGTGGTACTGCGAGCCCTGCCCCGCGAACAGGAAGACGGGCGTGAGCATCAGGAGGCACGCAGGGAGGTCACGAACACCTTGTGCTGCGTGGGAAGCCGGCCCACGGACTCCACCATGAAGCCCGCCTCCTCAAGGGCGCGCCGCATGGCGGGCTCGTCCAGGCCGGTGGTGCCCTCGTCGCAGGCCAGGGCCTGGAACATGGCCCGCCAGCCGTCGATGTCGTTCTCGACCAGCGGCTCCACGACGAGCAGCCGGGCGTCCGTGGAACTGTCGGCCATGGCGGTGGCGACGGTGCGCAGGATCCGCACGCAGTTCTCGTACGTCCAGTCGTGCAGCACGTTCTTCAGCAGGTAGCGGTCGGCACCGGCGGGGACCTCGACGAAGAAGTCGCTCGGGGTGAAGTCGATGCGGTCGAGGACGCTCTCCTGCGCGACCCGCTCCAGGGCCGTGCGCCCTCTGGCGCAGACGTCGGCCCGGTCGGCCACGGTGCCTCGCAGGTCCGGGTGGGCGGCCAGCAGCCCGGGCAGCAGGCCACCGCTGCCGCCGCCGACGTCGACCACGGACTTGACGTCGCCGAAGTCGTGCACGCCCAGCAGGCACTGGGCCACCGGCGTGGCCAGGTCGACCATGCCCTTGTCGAACAGATCCGCCGCGTCGGGGTGGCTTTCCAGGTAGTCGTACAGGGACTCCCCGAACACCTCCTGGAAGCCCGACTTGCCGGTCTTGACGGTGTGCATCAGGCCGGCGAAGGCGTCGTCGTACAGCTCGGCGGCCAGGATGGCGAAGTGGCGCTGGGTGAAGGGGTGATCCGCGCACAGCGGCGCGTAGGCCTCGGCCAGCCGGAACTTCTCCCCGTCCCGTTCCAGGACTCCCGGCACGGTGAGCATCTGGAGCAGGCGGTGGAGGATCTCGGGGTCGGTCCCGGTGCGTTCGGCGAGTTCCGCCGAGGACATCGAGCCGCCGTCGAGGATGTCGGCTATCTCCAGGCGGGCGGCGACCGCGAGGGCCCGGGCGAACCAACCGCTGACTGCGAGCTTGAGGATTTCCATGAGAGGGCCTCTTTCGGTTCCGTCAGACGAGCCGGCGCAGCCGGTCGGCCAGGGCGGCAGGGGTGGGGGTCTCGAACACGTCGGTCAGCGCGAGCCGGACTCCGGTGATGTCCTTGATCCGCTGGGCGAGGGAGACGGCCAGCAGCGAGTGCCCGCCGTTGGCGAAGAAGTGCGCGCCGGCGTCGAGGTCGGAGCGGTCCAGCAGTTCGGCGAACAGGCCGATGACGGTGGCCGTCAGGTCGTCGCCAGCCGCGGCACCGGATTCCCGGCGGCCGACGGCCGGGCCGGAGTGCCTGGCGGCCTGTTCGGCGAGAGCCAGGTGGTCGACCTTGTCGCTGCCGGTGCGGGGGAAGGCGTCCACGGCGATGAAGCGGTGCGGGACGACGGAGCGCGGGAGCTGCCCATGGGCGTGGTCCCACAGTTCGTCCACGGCCTCGGGGCGGCCCGGGACCCGGACGAAGGCGGCCAGGTAGCCGTCCGCTCCGGGATCTCCGACAACCACGACGGCCGCCGCCTCGACGTCGGGGTGGCCGAGCAGCACCGCTTCGATCTCGGCCGGTTCGATCCGGTTGCCGCGCAGCTTGACCTGCCGGTCCATCCGGCCGAACAGGTCGATCCTGCCGTCCGGCCGCCAGCGGGCCACATCTCCGGAACGGTGGAAGCGCCCGTACTCCGCGTTCTCCCCGAAGCGCTCCGCGGTCAGTTCGGGCCGCTCGTGGTAGCCGGAGGCGACTCCGACGCCCGCGACACACAGTTCTCCGCGGAGGCCGACCGGCAGCGGCCTGCCGTGCGGGTCGGCGATGAAGATCCGGGTGTTGGCGACGGGCGCGCCGATGTCCACCCGCCCGCCGTGGCCGGACGGCACGGCTCCGGCGGTCGCCCAGATCGTGCTCTCGGTGGGGCCGTAGACGTTCCACAGTTCGGCGCCTGCGTCGAGCAGCCGGGTGGCCAGTTCGGCGGGCAGGGGTTCACCGCCGGTGAGGACGACGCGTCCGGCGGTGGCGCCGGCCGCCTCGCGCGCAACGAGCCGCCACGTAGTCGGAGTCGCCTGGAGCAGGCCGATGTCGTGGGCGGTGACGGCGGCCGCCAGCAGGGCACCGTCGGTGCGCGCCTCGTCCGGGAGCACCACCGTGTGGCCGCCGTACAGCAGCGGCATCATCAGTTCGAGCGAGGAGGTGTCGAAGCTGTATGTGCTGAGCCAGCCCGTGGGGCGCGTGGAGCCGGCCACGCCGAACCGTTCGGCGTAGTCGACGATGTGATTGGCGAGGCTGCCGTGCCGGATCGGGATGCCTTTGGGCCTGCCGGTCGAGCCTGAGGTGTGAATCACGTACGCGAGGGCGTCCGGGTCGGCCTTCACCGCCGCCTCGTCCACCGGTACCTGGGGCACGTCGTCCCAGGCGGTGGCGGGTACGACGAGGTGGCCGTCAGGTGCGGTGATCCCCGCGCCGACGACGACGGCCCGGGCCCGGGTGTCGTCGAGCTGGTAGGTGAGCCGCTCCTCGGGGTGGTTGGGGTCCAGCGGCAGGTAGGCCGCGCCCGTGAGCCAGGTGCCGAACACCGAGGCGGCCAGCGCGGCGCCGCGCGGCAGGAGGAGTGCGACGACGTCTCCGGGACGTACGCCGGCGTCGGTCAGCCGGGCGGCGGTGTCGACGGCGGCGGACCACAGGGAGCCGTACGTGGCTGTGCGGTCCCCCTCTCGTACGGCCACGGCCGCAGGGTCCGCGGCGGCGCGGCGGGCGAAACCTGTGAGTACCGAAGGCAGCTCGATCACGCGATCCGTGGCGTTCGCCGCGTCGATGACCTCGTGGTCCCGGGCCGACCAGGACGGCAGGGAGGCGATCGGAGTGTCCACCCCGGTGCCCAGGGCCACCAGGAGGGCGTCGTAGCGCCGGACCATCAGCTCGACGTCCGGGCGGTCCAGCACCCCCGTGTAGAACGCGGCGCGGACGGTGGCGGTGTCCCGGTTGGCCGAGACGAAGAACTCGAGGTCGAACTGGCTGAAGCCGTTCTCGACGACGAGGAGCTCCGCCTCGGCGCCGACCAGGTCGAAGGTGCGCTGGTCCTCGGTGAAGGGAACGTAGTTGAACACGTGCTTGAACAGCGCGCTGCGCCAGCCGGAGCCCGCGCGTTCGACCATGTCGAGGACGTCGTCCGTCGGTACGTCCTTGTGCGCCATCGCCTCCATGAACGTCCGCCGGGTCAGGGCCGTGAGGTCGCGGAAGGTCGCGTCACGGTCGAGAAGCAGGCGCAGGACGACCAGGTTGCTGTGGTAGCCGACCGCGTCCACCGCCTCGCGGGGGCGGGTGTTGACCGGCGAGCCGATGGTGAGGTCGGGTCCGGCGCCGTGCGCGGCGAGGAGGACCGCGTAGGCGGTGAGGAGGACGACGGACTCCGGCGCCCGGAGCTCGCGCTGGAGGCGGCGGACGACGGCGTGGGCCTCGGGTGACAGGACGTGGGTGACCTCGTCGCCCCGCAGGGTGGTGACGGGCTGGTCGCGCTGTTCGCAGAGGAGTTCCAGGCCCGAGGAGCGGAAGCCGGCCATTCGTTCCCGCCAGTAGTCGCGGCTCTCGGCGGACGGTGCGGGCTCGCGCAGGGCGGGCACCTCGACGGGTTCGGGGTGCTTGCCCTGAAGCGCCGCCTCGTAGAGCGTGACGAACTCGGCGCGCAGGATCGCTGTCGACTGCACGTCCGACACGGCGTGGTGGAGCGCCAGGCACAGGACGTCGGTGTCCTGGCCGTGCAGGAGCAGGGCGCGTACGAGGGGGCTGCCGTCCGGAGTGAACGGCCTGGCCACGAAGGCCGTCAGCAGGGCCGGTTCGTCCTGCTCGCCGCCGTGGTGCTCCGCCTCCTCCAGGTCGACGGCCACGGACGGTGCGACGGTCCTGGTCAGCTCGGCGCCCTCGCGGTGGTAGACCGTGCGCAGCACCTCGAAGCGTTCCGTCAGGAGTCGCACGGCGTGCGCGGCGGCGGCGGTGTCGAGGCGGCCCCGCACGCGCAGGGCCAGTGACAGGTTGTTGGCACCGCTACCGGGGACGAGCTCGTCGAGGAGCCACAGGGTGGTCTCCTTGCGGCTGGGTCGTACGTGCCCGGTGGGCAGAATCGGTCCGTCCTGGGCCGTGGCGGCGGGGAGTTCGCGGCTCACGCGGTCTCCCCGGGCCGGGCGGCCAGGACGCCGGCCACCGTCTCGGCGATGGCGGGGGTACGCAGCAGGTCCCGGTGCTCGACCTCGAAGCGCCGCTCGTCGGCGACCTCGATGGGTGCGACGCCGGGTGTGGTGCGCATCCTGTTCAGTCCGCTGCTCTCGCTGGCGGAGGTGACGACCGTGGCGCCCTGCCAGCCGGGACGCGGATCGAGGCAGGCGGCGGTGGCGAGGTAGGACATGAACGAGCCGACCAGCTGGACGAGTTCGCCGGCGTAGTCCTCGTCGAGCCCGGCCCGGCGCAGGGCCGCCGTGCCGATCGGGCGGAAGGCCGCGTACAGCCCGGCGGCGAAGTCGCCCGGGGCGATGCCGGACTGCGCGGCAAGCTTCTCCGCGGCGCCGGACAGTTCGGCTATCTCCTCGGTCGTGAGGACGGTGGTCATGTTGCCGATGACCCGGCCGAACTGGAGGTGCACGGTGGGCACGTCGACCAGTTCGGGATCGAACAGCACCACTCGGGGGAAGGCTGCCTGCCGGGCGCCGATCCTCTCGGCGAGCGCTCCGGCAAAGACGGAGCCGGCGCAGTAGCCGAGCACGGCGCGGACGTTACGGCCGGAGGCCGCCACCTCGGAGAGCCAGGGCTCCAGATAGGTGTCGTCCAGGGCGTCCGTCTGTGGGTCGCGGACCGGGGCGACCGTCTGCCACAGGGCGCAGTCCAGCTTCAGCCCCGGCGCCAGATCCGCGAATCCGCCCTCGTTCCGCCCCGTGACCGGGAAATCCGCGGCAAGCACGATATCCGTGTCGGTGTCCGATCCTGCGTCCGAAACGATATTCCATGCGGTGGGACTGGGCATTAAGGATCCCCCGAAAGTCAAAGGTTGATCGATTTAGTTTCGCGACCATCTCCGGCCAGACCAGGCCAGATACTAGGGTCAGCCAATCGTCGCTGTCCACAAAGAATTGATCATGGCTCGCGTCCCGCCGGGCCGGATAAACTCCGGACGAATCGGCATTCACACCAAGGGGTTTCGGACACCGAGGATGGAATTTCCGCCACTACCCATCGCCCGTCCGGCCGGATTTCCAGGAAGTTTCACGAGGAACGCTCCCCTCGCGTCGGCGAGAACTCCTCCTGGCGGCCACCCTGAGCCCCCGAGAGAAACTCCTGAATATCCCGGTTCGCCGTGTGACGGCCCCCATACGAGCCACCTGCTTCCGCTTGCACCGCGATCCGCCGGAACACCACCGTCCGGGCCCGTCACCGAGGGCTTCGCACCCCGTCGCAACGTGACACTTGGCGGACGGTGCGGCGGGATCAGCACACCCCTCCGAGACTCCCAACACCCCCTCAAGAACCCAACTTCCCGAACTCACTCACCATCAGAAAAAACAACCTTCGAACACCCAAAAGGCAAATGAATATGAATCGACCAACCCAGCTTTACCGGCCCTGGCGCCGGCTTCCCGTCCGGAGCTCGGGTCACCCCGGCGAGCCTGTCCTGCACGTACTGACACAGTCGCTCATTCACGGCCATCGAGAGCTACGCCCTTCGGCAGCCGCCCACGCCCGACCGCTGGTCCGGTCTCGGTCTTCAGGCCGTCGGACCCAGGGCGGTCACGCGTACGACCACTCAGTACAGGACGGCTCCGCCCGTGCCGGACCTGGTGATGCGTGACTTCACGGCGGACATGCTCAACACCAAGTGGTACGGCGACACAACGTACGTCGCCGTCGGCTCGACCTGGCTGTATCCCGCCACGGTCATCGACATCTGCTCGCGGCGAGCGATCGGCTGGTCGATCGCGGACCACACGCGCACCTCGCTGGTCACCGACGCGATCGAGATGGCCGTGGCCGCCCGCGGCGGCCCGGTCCACGGCGTCGTTTTTCACGCGGACAGGGGCGCGCACTATGGATCGGCCGCCTTCGCCGGGGTCTGCCGTCGGCACGGCATCCGCCGCATGCGCCGCGTCGGCTCAAGTTATGACAACGCCCTCGTCGAATCGTTCTTCCGGTGCCTCAAGCACGAGTTGCTGCACGGAAGGCGCTGGACCTCGAAGGCACAGACACGGCTGGAGCTGCTCAGGTGGCTGTCGTACTACAACCGGCGCCACCGCCACTCAGCCCTCGGCCACCCCTCGCCAGCCGAGTACGAACAGCAATTGATCACGTCACGTACGCTGTCACCCGTCGGGCGAAACCCGGTGTCCACCCCCCGGGGATCAACCTCACAGCGAGGGCGGTGAGCGGATTGGGACACGTTCCCGACTGGTTCTGGGAGGTCCTGGATGCGACAAGACCGCGCCTGTCTGCCCTGGAGGCATGGCTGGAGTCACAGCCGAGAGAGATTCTTGAGGGCTTCGCGCTGGCATACCTGGATGCGGTGGACTCACTGATCGACTTCTCGGAAGGCGTGAATGTCGACGGGGTCGTCTGGTCCGAGGACAGCACTGAGGACCTGTGCGTGTGGGTGGTCGGCCAGGGCCGCGGATTCTGGCACTCAGTGGCCGCAGGTGAGCGGGAACTGGCAGAGGCTGCGCAGGCATACCTGGAACGCACGTCGCTGCTCCGCGGGGAAGTGACCCAGTGGGATCAAGAGGTCACGGCCCCGGAGCACCGCGGATATCAGTCACCGGACGCTATCGTCTACGGCGTCTATCGAACGCGGTTTGCAGAAGACCTGCACGAACGACTTTCGGACGGTTGACCAGCTGTCCCGTTGGTTTCCGGATGATGCGGCGAGGCTCCTGGCGGGTCAGCGGTTGTCGAGGCCGGCCTCCTCCAAAGACCACCCGGACGAGCGCCGTTGGGGCGTCGTGCCGCTCGTCGACATGCTGAAGGAGGCGGTGCTGCGGACCGGCTGTCTGGACACGGTCACCTCCGTCTCCGGTGGCGGCAGCCTCTTGCCGGAGGTGCTGGCGGAGCGCTTGCTGCTGGTCATCTACGCGTACGGCACGAACACCGGGCTCAAGGCGGTGGCGTCCGGCGGCCACGGCCACGGCCACACCGAGGACGAACTGCAGTCCGTGCGGTGCCGGTATCTGTCCGCCGAGGCCGCCCGCGCCACCGCCGTCCAGATCGCGAACGCCACCTTCGCCGCCCGCAGCAGCGAGTGGTGGGGACAGGGCTCGACCGCGGTCGCCTACGACTCCACCCACGTGCGCGCCTACGACCAGAACCTGTTCACCGAGTGGCACTCGCGCTACGGCGGCCGCGGGTGGGGGACGTCGTACTTGGGCACGCATTAATGCTATGTCTGTTCGAATATCAGATGCGAATGACACACCGAATCACCCCAAAACGGGGCGCCGGCATCCCGAACCCCTCCCCAGCGCCCCAACCCCCTGTCAAACTGGCACCGGCCTCGCCGTCACCCCCGTCGGCGAGGCCACCCCGGGGAGGTCACCATGACGTGCGGAAACTGCGGCGCAGCAGCCACCCAGGGCCCCGACGGGTCCTGGACGTGCAACAACCTGTGCGGCTGGTCATCCACCGCACCCGGCCCCGCCATGACCCCGGAGATCACCACCACCAGATGCCGCGGCTGCGACGCCGAAATCCACGGCCTCAACGGCCGGTACGCATGCGGGCTCTGCGGATGGTCCAACCACTGGGACGAGGGACACCAGCCACTCCCCTCCGCCGGCAACGCCCCCAGGGGCACCAACATCCTGCGATAGCCATACCTGTACATCTCTCACGCGGATCCGTAACGGCACGGGGCCGGGCCGACCGTGTGGACTGGTCGGCGAGGTCCGCTGCACGACCAGAACGAGAGCGGGACTGCTGCGACACCCCTCCTGGCACCGGCTGCGCCCCGACCCCGCACCGGACGACACCACCTGATCCAGGCCCTGCAACCCCCGGCCTCATCTCCGGGCTGCAAAGTCTTGGACGGCTTGAGGTCCGACTCCGAGCGCTGACCGCTTGCTCTACAGCGCCGTCTCGCCCTGCGCCGTCCACGTACGAAGTGGGAGTGTCATGAATCAGGTGTGGACCTCCACGAAGGAGTCACCTGATGAGTACGACGACTGATCACCTGATCGAGACTGGGGCCGGTGTGTCGC
>NZ_JBEXPH010000062.1:0-44291 GCF_040611955.1 Streptomyces sp. NPDC006510
TGACGAACAGTGCCGAAATGACCGGTGTGCCGGGGAATCCGGCACTGGACGGATCCAAACCCGATCGTGTCCCGGGGCGCGCGAACGGCCCCGCAGCAACGACCCCAAGATCGAGACGGCCACGCTGCGCCAGATCGAGCGCGCCTACCAGGTCGCCGAGCGGTGGCACCGCGGCCAGAAGCGCAAGAGCGGCGACCCGTACATCACGCACCCGCTCGCCGTCACGACGATCCTCGCCGAGCTGGGCATGGACCCGGCGACGCTGATGGCCGGACTGCTGCACGACACGGTCGAGGACACCGAGTACGGCCTGGACACCCTGCGCCGCGACTTCGGCGACCAGGTCGCCCTGCTCGTCGACGGCGTCACCAAGCTGGACAAGGTCAAGTTCGGCGAGGCCGCCCAGGCCGAGACCGTACGCAAGATGGTCGTCGCGATGGCCAAGGACCCCCGGGTCCTCGTCATCAAGCTCGCCGACCGGCTGCACAACATGCGCACCATGCGCTACCTCAAGCGGGAGAAGCAGGAGAAGAAGGCCCGCGAGACCCTTGAGATCTATGCCCCGCTGGCGCACCGCCTGGGCATGAACACCATCAAGTGGGAGCTGGAGGATCTCGCCTTCGCGATCCTCTACCCCAAGATGTACGACGAGATCGTCCGACTCGTCGCCGAGCGGGCCCCGAAGCGCGACGAATACCTCGCCATAGTGACCGACGAGGTCCAGGCCGATCTGCGCGCCGCCCGGATCAAGGCCACCGTCACGGGGCGGCCGAAGCACTACTACAGCGTCTACCAGAAGATGATCGTGCGGGGCCGGGACTTCGCCGAGATCTACGACCTGGTGGGCATCCGCGTCCTCGTCGACACCGTCCGCGACTGCTACGCGGCGCTCGGCACCGTCCACGCGCGATGGAATCCGGTCCCCGGCCGGTTCAAGGACTACATCGCGATGCCCAAGTTCAACATGTACCAGTCGCTGCACACCACGGTGATCGGTCCCAGCGGCAAGCCCGTCGAGCTGCAGATCCGCACCTTCGACATGCACCGTCGCGCCGAGTACGGCATCGCCGCGCACTGGAAGTACAAGCAGGAGGCCGTCGCGGGCGCCTCCAAGGTGCGGACCGACGTCCCCAAGAACACCGGCCGCGGTCAGGACACCGTCAACGACATGGCGTGGCTGCGCCAGCTCCTGGACTGGCAGAAGGAGACCGAGGACCCCAGCGAGTTCCTGGAGTCGCTGCGTTTCGACCTCTCCCGCAACGAGGTCTTCGTCTTCACACCCAAGGGCGACGTGATAGCGCTGCCCGCGGGTGCGACCCCGGTCGACTTCGCGTACGCGGTGCACACGGAGGTCGGCCACCGGACGATAGGAGCACGGGTCAACGGGCGGCTGGTACCGCTCGAATCGACGCTCGACAACGGCGATCTGGTGGAGGTCTTCACCTCCAAGGCGGCGGGCGCCGGCCCCTCCCGGGACTGGCTGGGCTTCGTCAAGTCGCCCCGCGCCCGCAACAAGATCCGTGCCTGGTTCTCCAAGGAGCGCCGCGACGAGGCGATCGAGCAGGGCAAGGACGCCATCGCGCGTGCCATGCGCAAGCAGAACCTGCCGATCCAGCGCATCCTGACCGGCGACTCCCTGGTCACCCTCGCCCACGAGATGCGCTACCCCGACATCTCGTCGCTGTACGCGGCGATCGGCGAGGGACATGTCGCGGCCGCCGGGGTCGTGCAGAAGCTGGTCCAGGCACTAGGCGGCGAGGACGCCGCCAACGAGGACATCGCCGAGAGTTCGCCGCCCTCGCGCAGCCGCGGCAAGCGCCGCTCCAACGCCGATCCGGGCGTCGTCGTCAAGGGCGTGGAGGACGTCTGGGTCAAACTGGCCCGCTGCTGCACGCCCGTCCCCGGCGACCCGATCATCGGCTTCGTCACCCGGGGCAGCGGCGTCTCCGTGCACCGGGCCGACTGCGTCAACGTCGACTCGCTGTCGCAGCAGCCGGAACGGATCCTGGAGGTCGAGTGGGCGCCGACCCAGTCCTCGGTCTTCCTGGTCGCCATCCAGGTCGAGGCCCTCGACCGGTCCCGGCTGCTCTCGGACGTCACCCGTGTCCTGTCCGACCAGCACGTCAACATCCTGTCGGCGGCCGTCCAGACCTCCCGGGACCGGGTGGCCACCTCACGCTTCACCTTCGAGATGGGCGACCCGAAACACCTGGGCCACGTACTCAAGGCGGTACGGGGCGTGGAGGGCGTCTACGACGTCTACCGGGTGACCTCGGCCCGCAGGCCGTAACGCGATCAGGCATAAGGACCGTAACGCGATCACACAGAAGGAAGGGGCTCCCGTACGCCAGGTACGGGAGCCCCTTCCTTATGGTGTGACGGTCAGCCGCCGAACTCCTCCAGGCCCTTCAGCGCCTGGTCCAGCAGTGCCTGCCGGCCCTCCAGCTCCTTGGCCAGCTTGTCGGCGCGGGCGTTGTTGCCCGCGGCGCGGGCCGTGTCGATCTGCGTACGCAGCTTGTCCACGGCCGCCTGCAGCTGACCGGTCAGACCCGCGGCGCGCGCACGCGCCTCCGGATTCGTCCGCCGCCACTCCGACTCCTCGGCCTCCTGGAGCGCCCGCTCCACCGCGTGCATCCGCCCTTCGACCTTCGGGCGGGCGTCACGCGGTACATGGCCGATGGCCTCCCAGCGCTCGTTGATGGCCCGGAACGCGGCCCTGGCCGCCTTCAGGTCCTTCACCGGCACCAGCCGTTCGGCCTCGACCGCGAGCTCCTCCTTGAGCTTGAGGTTCTCGCCCTGCTCGGCGTCCCGCTCGGCGAAGACCTCGCTGCGGGCGGCGAAGAACACGTCCTGAGCACCGCGGAAGCGGTTCCACAGATCGTCCTCGGCCTCGCGCTGGGCGCGGCCCGCCGCCTTCCACTCCGTCATCAGGTCGCGGTAGCGGGCGGCCGTGGCCCCCCAGTCGGTGGAACCGGAGAGCGACTCCGCCTCGACGACCAGCTTTTCCTTGGCCTTGCGGGCCTCCTCGCGCTGGGCGTCCAGCGAGGCGAAGTGCGCCTTGCGGCGCTTGGAGAACGCCGATCGGGCATGCGAGAAGCGGTGCCACAGCTCGTCGTCGGACTTGCGGTCGAGCCGCGGCAGACCCTTCCACGTGTCGACGAGCGCACGGAGCCGCTCGCCCGCGGAGCGCCACTGCTCGCTCTGCGCCAGCTCCTCGGCCTCGGCGACCAGAGCCTCCTTGGCGTGCTTCGCCTCGTCGGTCTGCTTCGCCTTCTGGGCCTTGCGCTCCTCGCGCCGCGAGTCGACCGTCGCGACGAGCGCGTCGAGCCGCTTGCGCAGCGCGTCGAGGTCACCGACGGCGTGATGCTCGTCCACCTGCAGACGCAGATGCTCGATGGCGGTCGTCGCGTCCTTCGCCGACAGGTCGGTGGTCTTCACCCGCCGTTCGAGGAGGCCGATCTCGACCACAATGCCCTCGTACTTGCGCTCGAAGTAGGCCAGAGCCTCCTCGGGGGAACCCGCCTGCCACGATCCGACGACCTGCTCGCCGTCGGCTGTCCGCACGTACACGGTGCCGGTCTCATCGACACGGCCCCACGGGTCGCTGCTCACAGCGCCTCCTCCACCTGATGCCCGCGAGAGGGTTCGCCCCCCTGGCATCGTCCACAGTTTCCTGGGGCGGGCAGCGCCCGCCCTGCACAACGCCAATCTAGGCGACCGGCCGCCCGGCTGTCCGCACTCAGCGCGGCCGAAAAAAATCCGTCCCGCGCTCGTCGTCACCGGCCGGTCCGGTCCGGCCGCCCCGGGCCGGTCACGACTTGTCGACAGCGGCCTTCGAGATGTTCACGGCCTTCTTCGGCGCACCGTCGGCCGCGCCGCCGTCCACGCCCGCCGCGCCGATGTCCTTGACGGCCTTCAGCGAGGCGTCGTCCATCGTGCCGAACGGGGTGTAGGTGGGCGGCAGTTTGCTGTCCTTGTACACCAGGAAGAACTGGCTGCCGCCGGTGTGCGGCTGGCCGGTGTTCGCCATCGCCACCGTGCCCGCCGGGTAGGTCACGGTGCCGTCCTGGCCCGCCTTGCCCAGCGCGGTCAGGTTCTCGTCCGCGATCGTGTAGCCCGGACCGCCCGTGCCGTCGCCCTTGGGGTCACCGCACTGCAGCACGAAGATGCCCTGCGTGGTCAGGCGGTGACACTTCGTACCGTCGAAGTAGCCCTTGTCGGCCAGCGACTTGAAGGAGTTCGTGGTGTGCGGGGTCTTCGCCGCGTCCATCGTGAACGCGATGTCGCCCTGGCTCGTCTTGAGCGACATCGTGTAGTGGGCCTTCTTGTCGATCTTCATCGCCGGCTCGGGCGCCTTGCTCTCGCTCGGCGACGCGTCGGCCGACGGGCTCGCCTTCGAGGAGGCGTCCGTCTTGTCCTTCTTGCCGTCGTCACCGAGGGCGAGATACGAGCCCGCACCCACGACCGCCACCACGGCCACCGCGGACGCGATGACGACCGTCAGCCGCCTCGTCCTGCGGCGTGCCTCCTCCCGGCGCTGCTGCTGCCGCTCGAACTTCTCCCTGGCGAGCTGCCGCCGCCGCTGATCGCTGCTGACCACCGGGTGATCTCCTTGTAGGTCGTGTGATGGGGGCTTGGCTGCCCCGTACCGTATATGGGTTAGCTGTGGAATGAGGAGCGCCGGTAGGCTCTGAACTGCCGCGACCTTCTCAGTCGCAATCCGCCGTCGGACGACCATTAAGGACGATCGTGCTCATTGCCGGGTTCCCCGCAGGGGCCTGGGGGACCAACTGTTATCTGGTCGCCCCGGCCGCAGGCGAGGAGTGCGTGATCATCGACCCGGGCCACCAGGCCACCCAGGGAGTCGAGGACACGCTGAAGAAGCATCGGCTGAAGCCCGTCGCCGTCGTACTGACCCACGGCCACATCGACCATGTCGCCTCGGTCGTCCCGGTGTGCGGCGCGCACGACGTCCCCGCCTGGATCCACCCGGAGGACCGGTACATGATGAGCGACCCGGAGAAGGCCCTCGGCCGCTCCATCGGGATGCCGCTCATGGGTGAGCTGACGATCGGGGAGCCGGACGACGTCAAGGAGCTGAGCGACGGCGCCCGGCTGAAGCTGGCCGGTCTGGAGTTCGGTGTCGCGCATGCGCCCGGCCATACCAAGGGGTCGGTGACGTTCAGGATGCCCGAGGCCGCGGATGTTCCGCAGATCCTCTTCTCGGGCGACCTGCTCTTCGCCGGCTCCGTCGGACGCACCGACCTGCCCGGCGGCGACCACGCCGAGCTGCTCGAGTCGCTGGCCCGTGTGTGCCTGCCGCTCGACGACTCGACCGTGGTGCTGTCCGGCCACGGCCCCCAGACGACCATCGGCCGCGAGCGCGCCTCGAACCCGTTCCTGAACGGCCTGGACGCGCCCCGACGAGGAATGTGACGAGAGACATCCCGTGAGCACTTTCAAGGCCCCCAAGGGCACGTACGACCTGACCCCGCCCGACTCCGCCAAGTATCTGGCGGTGCGCGAGGCGATCGCCGCACCCCTGAAGAACTCCGGCTACGGCTACATCGAGACGCCCGGCTTCGAGGACGTCGCCCTCTTCTCCCGCGGTGTCGGCGAGTCCACCGACATCGTGACCAAGGAGATGTACACCCTCACCACCAAGGGCGGCTCCCAGCTGGCGCTGCGCCCCGAGGGCACCGCTTCCGTGCTCCGCGCCGCACTGGAGGCCAACCTCCACAAGCTCGGCAACCTGCCCGTGAAGCTCTGGTACTCCGGCTCGTACTACCGCTACGAGCGCCCGCAGAAGGGCCGCTACCGGCACTTCTCGCAGGTCGGTGCCGAGGCGATCGGCGCCGAGGACCCGGCGCTGGACGCCGAGCTGATCATCCTCGCCGACCAGGCGTACCGCGCGCTGGGGCTGCGGAACTTCCGCATCCTGCTCAACTCGCTGGGCGACAAGGAGTGCCGCCCCGTCTACCGGGACGCGCTCCAGGGCTTCCTGCGCGAGCTCGACCTGGACGAGGACACCCGCCGCCGCATCGAGATCAACCCGCTCCGGGTCCTCGACGACAAGCGGCCCGAGGTGCAGAAGCAGCTGACCGGCGCCCCGGTGCTGCGCGACTACCTCTGCGACGCCTGCAAGGCGTACCACGAGGAGGTGCGCGACCTGCTCTCGGCGGCAGGTGTGGTGTACGAGGACGACGAGAAGCTCGTCCGCGGCCTCGACTACTACACCCGCACCACCTTCGAGTTCGTCCACGACGGGCTCGGGTCGCAGTCCGCGGTGGGCGGCGGCGGCCGTTACGACGGTCTGTCCGAGATGATCGGCGGACCGGCGCTCCCGTCGGTCGGCTGGGCGCTCGGCGTGGACCGTACGGTGCTCGCGCTGGAGGCGGAGGGCATCGAGCTCGAACTACCGGCGGCCACCAGCGTCTTCGCGGTACCGCTCGGTGAGGAGGCCCGCCGGATCCTCTTCGGCATCGTCACGCAGCTGCGCCGCGAGGGGGTGGCGGCGGACTTCGCGTACGGGAACCGGGGCCTCAAGGGCGCGATGAAGAGCGCGAACCGGTCGGGGGCCCGCTTCACGATCGTCGCGGGCGAGCGTGACCTGGCCGAGGGCGTCGTCCAGCTCAAGGACATGGAGTCCGGCGAGCAGACGGCCGTGCCGCTGTCCGACGTGGCCGAGGCGGTCCGCGGGCGCCTGGCCTAGGGTTTGTCCGGGGTGGCCGGCGGGCGGATTCCCGTCCCGCCGATCACCCTGGGGCGGGAACGCCCCGGCCCCGGGGTCGTGCACATCCCGGTCGGCCGTCGCGCCGGTCCTTCCACCGGAAGGCCAGCAGGCACAGCACCGGACCGCCGAAGCACCGGGCGCCGAGGACCAGCGCGACCTTCCGTACTCCCAGCTCCCGGCCTGTTCGACGACGGCTGCCGGCTCGGGCAGGAAGACGCCGCGGAAGCCCTGGCACATCCACTTCAGCGGGAACAGCGCCCCGAGGTTCAGCATCCAGCCGGGCAGCGTGTCGACCGATATGTAGACACCGGAGATGAACTGCAGGACGAGGAAGGGCAGTACGACCACCGAGGTCGCACTCCGCCCGGACCTCGGCACCCTGCTGGTCGCGATGCCGAGCAGCGCGCAACCGGTGATCCCCAGGACGAAGATCCAGCCGAAGGTCAGCCACTTGCCCGCGCTCGTCGGCAGGTCGACATCGGACAACGCGGTGCCGACCAGCAGCAGGACCGCGGCCTCCAGCATTTCCGAGCGCGGGGTGCCGCCCGGCTCGGTCCACTCGACGGTGGCGTAGGTGCCGAACTGCTCGCGCAGGGCGGCGGGTTCACCCTCGGCGACCACCTTTCCCGCAGATACGGCGGCGAGCTGGCCGGCGCCTCGGCCTCCTCCAGATGGTGCGTCGTGAGCATGATCGTCGTGCCCTCCCGCGCCAGGAGCCGGATCAACTCCCGGAAGCGGCGGCGGGCCCCGGGCCGAAACCGGTGGTCGGCTCGTCCAGCAGCAGGAGTTCGGGGGAGCCGGTCACGCCGAGCGCAAACGTCGGGACGGCGTCGCCGACCGCCGGAGAGTTCCTTGATCCGGGCGGCCGGCCTTCAGCTCCGGATCCACGAGCGCGATGACGTCCTCGCAGTCGCGCGGCCTCGGGCAGTGGCGGGCGAAGTGCGCCACCGTCTCGCGTACCGTCAATGCGGCGGGTGCGGATTCACCCTGTCGGACGATACCGACCCGGAAACGTCGGCGGCGGTCGGCACGGGCCGGGGCGATGCCGAGCACCGGAACGGTCCCTTCGTCACGGCTGCGATGACCCTGCGGGATTTCCATGGTCGTGCTCTTCCCGGCGCCGTTCGGCCCGAGGATCCCGAACACCTCGCCCCGCCGGAGCCCCAGGTCCAGGCCGTCCACCGCGGTCAGGTCGCCGTGGCGCTTCCTCGGGCCGCGTACTTCACCGCAAGTTCGGTCCTGGTGCAGAGCCGCTCGCGGACCCTTGGGTTCCGTGCCGGTCGTGCGCAGACCTCTGGGTACACCTTTATGTCCATCGAACAGAAGCCCAGTGTCGTGGTACGGCACAATGACCGTGCCCAGCAGGCCACTCACTGATGGAACGGCGATATGACGACTGCAGCGGTTGACCATCCCTCCTCCGAACAGGACGAGGACGGCGGGAAGAGGACCATCGGCGGCAGTCGGGCGCTCGCTCTGCTGCTGGTGATCACGGGCGCTGCCGGACTCCTCGCCGCCTGGGTCATCACGATCGACAAGTTCAAGTTGCTGGAGGACCCCAACTTCACACCGGGCTGCAGCCTCAACCCGGTTGTCGCGTGCGGCAACATCATGACGAGCGAGCAGGCGGCCGCCTTCGGCTTCCCGAACCCTATGCTCGGCATGGCCACGTACCCCGTGATCATCGGGATCGGGCTGGCGCTGCTCGCGGGCGCCCGCTTCCGCAGCTGGTACTGGCTCGGGATGAACGCCGGCACGCTGTTCGGTGTCGGCTTCTGCACCTGGCTCCAGTACCAGTCGCTCTACAACATCAACTCGCTCTGCCTCTGGTGCTGCCTGGCCTGGGTCGCCACGATCTTCATGTTCTGCTACGTCACCACGCACAACATCAAGCACCGGATCATTCCCGCGCCGGACTGGCTGCGCAACGGTCTGACGGAGTTCCACTGGGTGCCGCCGGTCCTGTGGGTCGGCATCATCGGCATGCTGATCCTGACCCGCTGGTGGGACTTCTGGACCAGCTGACCGGCCCGCTCATCCCTCCCGCATCCCTGCCGGGCGACCGGCCCGGCAGGGATGTCGGTGCCGTGACATAGGCTTCAAAACGTGGAGCCCGACCTCTTTACCGCAGCCGCCGAAGACCGCCAGGAGAAGGACCCGTCCAGCAGCCCACTGGCTGTCCGGATGCGCCCCCGCACCCTCGACGAGGTCGTCGGCCAGCAGCATCTGCTCAAGCCGGGCTCGCCGCTGCGCCGCCTCGTCGGCGAGGGGAACGGCGGTCCGGCGGGCCCGTCGTCGGTGATCCTCTGGGGCCCGCCCGGCATCGGGAAGACGACTCTGGCGTACGTGGTCAGCAAGGCCACCAACAAGCGCTTCGTCGAGCTCTCCGCGATCACCGCGGGCGTCAAGGAGGTGCGCGCCGTCATCGAGGGCGCCCGCCGCGCCACTGGTGGCTACGGCAAGGAGACCGTCCTCTTCCTCGACGAGATCCACCGCTTCTCCAAGGCACAGCAGGACTCCCTGCTGCCGGCCGTGGAGAACCGCTGGGTGACGCTGATCGCGGCGACCACCGAGAATCCGTATTTCTCGATCATCTCGCCGTTGCTGTCCCGTTCGCTGCTGCTCACCCTGGAATCGCTCACCGACGACGATCTGCGCGGCCTGCTCGGGCGGGCTCTGGCCGACGAGCGCGGGCTCGGCGGCGCGGTGACGCTGCCGGAGGAGGCCGAGGCGCATCTGCTGCGGATCGCGGGGGGCGACGCCCGCCGGGCGCTGACGGCGCTGGAGGCCGCGGCCGGTGCCGCGCTGTCCAAGCAGGAGAAGGAGATCAGCCTCCTGACCCTGGAGGAGACCGTTGACCGCGCGGCCGTCAAGTACGACCGGGACGGCGACCAGCACTACGACGTGGCGAGCGCGCTCATCAAGTCCATCCGCGGTTCCGACGTGGATGCCGCGCTGCACTATCTGGCCCGGATGATCGAAGCGGGGGAGGACCCCCGGTTCATCGCCCGGCGGCTGATGATCTCGGCCAGCGAGGACATCGGTCTCGCCGACCCCACGGCGCTGCCCACCGCCGTGGCGGCCGCCCAGGCGGTCGCCATGATCGGTTTCCCGGAGGCGGCGCTCATCCTGAGCCATGCCACGATCGCCCTGGCCCTCGCCCCCAAGTCCAACGCGGCGACGCTGGCGATCTCCGCCGCCCAGCAGGACGTGCGCAACGGCCTCGCGGGGCCCGTCCCGGCCCATCTGCGCGACGGTCACTACAAGGGCGCCGCCAAGCTGGGCCACGCCCAGGGCTATGTGTATCCGCACGATGTCCCCGGCGGAATCGCCGCCCAGCAGTACGCACCGGACGCGGTACGCGACAAGCACTACTACCGGCCCACGCGCTACGGCGCGGAGGCGCGTTACGCGGATGTGGTGGAGCGGGTCCGCGAGCGGCTCGGCCGCACGGCCGGCGACGCCACCGGACCGTCCGCGGGCTGAGCAGGAGCGGCGTCGCCGTTCAGCTCGCCGCCGCCGCGAAGAGCGTGTGCATCGCGTCGCGCAGTTCGGTGACGTCCCGCACCGGAGCGGGGAATTCGAAGCGCGCGTCGTAGCACCGACTCCGGTCCTCGCACAGCCGCAGCCGCAGCCCGTACCGGTCCAGCGCGAGCGGCACGACGGCAGGCAGGTGGGACGGGCAGCGACCGGCCGCCCGTTCTCCCAGCAGCCCGCACAGCGCCGCCAGCTGCTCGCCGTGCGCCGTGTGCAGATGCTGCAGCAGCTCCGCCTCGTGCCCGGCAAGCGGATCGGGCAGCGCGTCCCGGAATTCCTCCGGCTCGACCTCCTCGGCACCCCACAGATCGTCGACGTACGCCTCGCCCGTCTCCAGCCGGAGCGTCATCCGGCCGGGCCCCGACAGGCCGGGTACGGTGGTGAGCCACCCCGAGACCCAGGCACGGCCGCGGATGCGGTGCGGGACGGAGACCGGGGCGACGTCCGTGATCTCCAGCACAGCGGTCAGCTCGTCGTCCTCGGCGTGCGCAGCGGTCCGTACGGCCAGGGAATCAGCGGGGAGTTCGAGGAACAGATCCCCGTCCGGACCCACGCTTCTGGTGAGCGGCATCAGGTGGTCCGAGGCAGGGGCGTTCGGCCCGGGGATGAGCAGCACCGCCGAACAGGTACTCTGTACGAGAGTTCGTGTGCGCTCGGCTGCTGACGGCATTCGAGTGTTTTCAAGCCCGCCGGGACGCGGCTGACCACGATCTGATCGGTCCTCCGTCGTATCGGCACCCCGAGAGGTGTCGACGCTGTCAGTGCTGTCCGTGATGTGACTGGTGTTCCCCGGGCGAGACATGCGATCTCCTCAAGTAAGGTGAGCCTAACCTAACCTACAACGGAGGTCTGGAGAACGTGCCTAACCAGTCGCGTCCCAAGGTCAAGAAGAGCCGCGCGCTCGGCATCGCGCTGACGCCGAAGGCCGTCAAGTACTTCGAGGCCCGCCCCTACCCGCCGGGCGAGCACGGCCGTGGCCGCAAGCAGAACTCGGACTACAAGGTCCGTCTGCTGGAGAAGCAGCGTCTGCGTGCCCAGTACGACATCAGCGAGCGCCAGATGGCGCGTGCCTACGACCGCGCCAAGAAGGCCGAGGGCAAGACGGGCGAGGCGCTCGTCGTCGAGCTCGAGCGCCGTCTCGACGCGCTGGTCCTGCGTTCGGGCATCGCCCGCACCATCTACCAGGCCCGCCAGATGGTCGTGCACGGTCACATCGAGGTCGACGGCCGCAAGGTCGACAAGCCGTCCTTCCGCGTCCGTCCCGACAACGTCGTGATGGTCCGCGAGCGCAGCCGCGACAAGCACCCCTTCCAGGTGGCCCGCGAGGGTGGCTACGCCCCCGACGGCGAGACCCCGCGCTACCTGCAGGTGAACCTGAAGGCCCTGGCCTTCCGCCTTGACCGGGACCCGAACCGCAAGGAAATCCCCGTGATCTGCGACGAGCAGCTCGTCGTCGAGTACTACGCCCGCTGATCCGGGCATAGCCGCTCTCACCAGCGCTCCGGCCCGCCGCTCCCCGATGTACGGGAGGCGGCGGGCCTCCGCGTTTTCCCGGGGACCGGCAGCGTTCCGGGCAGCCGCCCAGGGGTCTCCCGGTGGTCCGCGGGGCCACTCGCCAGGGCCCTGGCCACCGCCGCGTCCAGGTCCAGCTGCCCGCCCGCGTGCAGCTCCGCCTCGTAGCGGCTGTCGCCCAGCTCCCGGCGGGCCAGCTCCTCGCAGCGGACCCGGGGCTGCCCGTAGTGCGCCGATCCGAACAGCGGCGGTCCCACCGACGGCCAGATCCCGTCGGCGGCCCCCTGAAGCACCGCCGCCTCCGCCGCATCGCCCTCGATGGCCGTGACCAGCGCCAGCAGCTCCAGGGCGAGCACCGAGCCGAGCAGGTCGTGGAAGGTGTGGTTGATCGCCAACGACTGCCCGAGCAGTTCCCGGGCAGTCTCCGGCCGGCCGCGCTGCAGCGCCGCGAAGGCCAGCACATACAGCGCGTACGACAGGGCCCACCGCTCCCCGTGGTCCTCGCAGATCTCCCTGACCTCTTCGCAGATGGCGGCCGCCCTGTCCAGATCCCCGTGGAATCCGACCGCCATCGCGAGCTCGATCTGGGCCATCAGCACATTGCTGTTCAGCTCACCGAGCTCCTGGTAGCGGCGCAGCGCGTCGTCCAACAGTTCCTGGGCCCTGACCACGTCGTCGGTGACCAGCGCCAGACATCCCATCCGGTGCACCGCGTACGCGAGCGCCGTGGAGTCGCCGGCCCGGTCCGCCTCGTCCTTGCACTCCTGAAGTGCGGCGACCGCACCGACCGGGTCGCCCTGGAGCACGGCCACATGGCCGAGCACCCACAGCGCCTTCAGTCGCGAGGAGTCGTACGGGGTGTCCTCCTCCAGCACATGGTCCAGCCAGTGCCGGCCTTCCGAGAGCCGTCCGCAGCCCACCCAGAGGAACCACAGGGTGCCCGCCAGGTACTGCGCGAGATGGGCCTCGTCCGGACTCTCCAGCGAACACTCCATAGCCCGCCGCAGATTCGGCAGCTCGCTCTCGACCCGGGCGGCCACCTCGGCCTGCCGCGGGCTGAACCAGTCGAGCTCGCACCAGGTCGCCAGCCCGAGGAACCAGTCCCGGTGGCGGCGCCGCAGCCGGTCCGTGTCGTCGGTGGCCGCCAGCCACTCGGCGCCGTACTCCCGCACCGTGTCCAGCATCCGGTAGCGGGTGCCGTGTGCCGATTCCTCGCGCAGCACCACGGACTGCGCCAGCAGCCCGGAGAGCACATCGAGTACCGACTCGGCCGGCAGATCGGCGCCGCTGCAGATGTATTCGACGGCCTCCAGGTCGAACTGTCCGGCGAACACCGAGAGGCGCGCCCAGAGCAGCCGCTGCTCCGGGGCGCAGAGTTCATGGCTCCAGCCGATGGCGGTACGGAGTGTCTGGTGGCGCGCCAGCGCGCTGCGGCTCGAACCGGTCAGCAGCCGGAAGCGGTCGTCCAGGCGTTGCAGCACCTGGTCGGTGGACAGGGCGCGCAGCCGCCCGGCGGCCAGTTCCAGCGCGAGCGGGATTCCGTCCAGGCGGCGGCACAGCTCCAGGGTGGTCGCGCGGTTGTCGTCGGTCAGCCGGAAATCCGGGCGCACGGCGACGGCCCGCTCGGCGAAGAGCAGCATCGCGTCCTCGTCCGTCATCGGCGCGAGCGGGAAGGTGCGCTCCCCGTCCAGTTCCAGCGGCAGCCGACCGGCGGCCAGCACCCGCAGGTGCGGGGCCCGGCGGAGTAGTTCCCGTACCAGTTCGGCACAGGCGTCCACGAGGTGCTCGAAGCCGTCGATCACCAGGAGGAGCCGGCGATCGGCCAGCTGATCGACGAGGGTCGTGCGGGGCGATCTGCTGGTGTGATCGGTGAGTCCCAGGGCGTCGACCAGAGCGTGTTCCAGCAGCTCGGGGTCGTGGATGGCGGAGAGTTCGGCCATCCAGACACCATCGCAGTACCGTTTCTCCAACAGTGCGGCGATCCTGGCGGCGCAGCGGGTCTTGCCCACGCCGCCCACTCCGACCACGGTGACGAGCCTGGACTCGTCCAGGAGTTGAGCGAGACGGACGAGATCGTTCTCCCGTCCGACGAATCTGTTCAGTTCCGCCGGCAGGTTTCCGAGCGCTGTGGGGGCGCTCGGATCGTGGGGGGACGCAAAAAAGCGCTGGGGGCGTCGCATGAAACACGCAGAGTACTCGTACGGAAGCTCTCCGTACAATCGCCTTATGGCAACGGCCGCCCTCCGCGCCGGGAATGCGGTACGGGGTGAGACCACCGGCGCGATAGGCTCGGGGGACGACGATCGGCTGTTGCGACGGCCGTCGCCGGACCGAGCAGAGACAGACAGTACAGAGACAGCGACAAGCTAGAGAGCGGTGCACTGTGTCCGGTGGAGAGGTGGCCGGGATCCTGGTGGCCGTCTTCTGGGCGATCCTGGTTTCGTTCCTCGCCGTCGTGCTGGTGAGGCTGGCCCAGACGCTCAGGGCGACCACCAAGCTCGTGGCGGACGTGACCGAACAGGCGGTCCCGCTGCTTGCCGACGCCTCCGCGACCGTGCGTGCCGCGCAGACCCAGCTCGACAAGGTCGACGCGATCGCCACGGACGTCCAGGAAGTCACCTCGAACGCCTCGGCGCTCTCCACCACCGTCGCCTCGACCTTCGGCGGCCCGCTCGTCAAGGTCGCCGCGTTCGGCTACGGGGTGCGGCAGGCCATCGGCCGCAAGGCCGATCCCGAACCGGAACCCGCCCGCCGTACCGTGCTCGTCGGCCGCACCGTGCCGTCCGCGCGCGGCAGGAAGCGCAACGGCAGAAACTCCCGCGGATCGAAGGACTGACGCAGCCATGTTCCGCCGAACCTTCTGGTTCACCGCCGGCGCCGCCGCCGGTGTCTGGGCCACCACCAAGGTCAACCGGAAGCTCAAGCAGCTGACCCCCGAGAGCCTCGCGGCGCAGGCCGCGGACAAGGCGATCGAGACGGGGCACAAGCTCAAGGACTTCGCCCTGGACGTCCGTGAGTCGATGGCGCGGCGCGAAGCCGAACTGGGCGAGGCGCTGGGCCTTCAGACGCCGGTCGATCCGGACCTCCCGGTGCGGCGGCACTTCGTCGTCGAGGCGTCCGAGCCCGTCGGACCCGACCGGTCCCTCGGGGCCACCGAATACCGCAAGCTCCCCTACAAGTCGTACAACCGGAATGAGGACCACTGATGGAGTCGGCTGAAATTCGTCGCCGCTGGCTGAGCTTCTTCGAGGAGCGCGGTCACACCGTCGTCCCTTCGGCGTCGCTCATCGCGGACGACCCGACTCTGCTGCTGGTCCCCGCGGGCATGGTCCCCTTCAAGCCGTACTTCCTCGGTGAGGTCAAGCCGCCCGCCCCGCGCGTCACCAGCGTGCAGAAGTGTGTCCGTACGCCGGACATCGAAGAGGTCGGCAAGACCACGAGGCACGGCACGTTCTTCCAGATGTGCGGCAACTTCTCCTTCGGCGACTACTTCAAGGAAGGCGCCATCAGCTACGCCTGGGAGGCTCTGACGAGCTCCGTGGCGGACGGCGGCTTCGGCCTCGACCCCGAGCGGCTGTGGATCACGGTCTACCTCGACGACGACGAGGCCGAGGCCATCTGGCGCGACAAGATCGGTGTGCCGGCCGAGCGCATCCAGCGGCTGGGCAAGAAGGACAACTTCTGGTCCATGGGCGTCCCCGGTCCCTGCGGCCCCTGCTCCGAGATCAACTACGACCGCGGCCCCGAGTTCGGCGTCGAGGGCGGCCCGGCCGTCAACGACGAGCGGTACGTGGAGATCTGGAACCTGGTCTTCATGCAGTACGAGCGCGGCGCCGGTGACGGCAAGGAGGACTTCCCGATCCTCGGCGACCTGCCGTCGAAGAACATCGACACGGGTCTGGGCCTGGAACGCCTCGCCATGATCCTGCAGGGCGTACAGAACATGTACGAGACCGACACCCTGCGCGTCGTCATGGACCGGGCCACCGAGCTGACCGGCGTCCGGTACGGCGCCGACCACGGCTCGGACGTCTCGCTCCGCGTGGTCGCCGACCACATCCGCACCTCCGTGATGCTCATCGGCGACGGCGTCACGCCGGGCAACGAGGGGCGCGGCTACGTGCTGCGCCGGATCATGCGCCGGGCCATTCGCAACATGCGGCTGCTGGGCGCCACCGGACCGGTCGTCAAGGACCTGGTCGACGTCGTGGTCGAGACGATGGGGCAGCAGTACCCGGAGCTGATCACCGACCGCAAGCGCATCGAGACCGTCGCCCTCGCCGAGGAGGCCGCCTTCCTCAAGGCCCTCAAGGGCGGCACCAACATCCTCGACACCGCCGTCACCGAGACCAAGGCCGCGGGCGGCAAGGTCCTCGCCGGCGACAAGGCGTTCCTGCTCCACGACACCTGGGGCTTCCCGATCGACCTCACTCTGGAGATGGCCGCCGAACAGGGCCTCGCCGTGGACGAGGACGGTTTCCGCCGTCTGATGAAGGAGCAGCGGGAGCGCGCCAAGGCGGACGCCCGCGCCAAGAAGACCGGTCACGCCGACCTGTCCGCCTACCGCGAGGTCGCCGACAGCTCCGGCGCCACCGACTTCACCGGCTACACCACCACCGAGGGGGAGTCGACCATCGTCGGCCTCCTCGTCGACGGTGTGTCCTCCCCGGCCGCGTCCGAGGGCGACGAGGTCGAGGTCGTCCTCGACCGCACCCCGTTCTACGCCGAGGGCGGCGGCCAGATCGCCGACCAGGGCCGGATCAAGCTCCACACCGGCGCCGTCATCGAGGTCCGCGACGTCCAGAAGCCGGTCCCCGGCGTCCACGTCCACAAGGGCGTCGTCCAGGTCGGCGAGGTCACCGTCGGCGCTCCGGTCTTCGCCTCGATCGACGTCAAGCGCCGCCGCGCCATCGCCCGCGCCCACTCGGCCACGCACCTCACGCACCAGGCCCTGCGCGACGCACTCGGCCCGACGGCCGCCCAGGCCGGTTCCGAGAACCAGCCCGGCCGCTTCCGCTTCGACTTCGGCTCGCCGAACGCCGTCCCCGGCTCGGTCATGACCGACGTCGAGCAGAAGATCAACGACGTGCTCTCGCGTGAACTCGACGTCCAGGCCGAGGTCATGTCGATCGACGAGGCCAGGAAGCAGGGCGCGATCGCCGAGTTCGGCGAGAAGTACGGAGAGCGGGTCCGGGTCGTCACCATCGGCGACTTCTCCAAGGAACTCTGCGGCGGTACGCACGTCCACAACACCGCCCAGCTGGGCCTGGTGAAGCTGCTCGGCGAGTCGTCCATCGGTTCCGGTGTGCGGCGCATCGAGGCCCTCGTCGGCGTCGACGCGTACAACTTCCTCGCCAAGGAGCACACGGTCGTCGCCCAGCTCCAGGAACTGGTCAAGGGCCGTCCCGAGGAGCTCCCGGAGAAGATCGCCGGAATGCTCGGCAAGCTGAAGGACGCCGAGAAGGAGATCGAGAAGTTCCGCGCGGAGAAGGTCCTCCAGGCCGCCGCCGGACTGGCCGAGTCCGCCAAGGACGTACGCGGCGTCGCCCTGGTCACCGGCCGGGTCCCCGACGGCACGACGGCCGACGATCTGCGCAGGCTCGTTCTCGACGTCCGTGGCCGCATCCAGGGCGGCCGTCCGGCCGTCGTGGCCCTGTTCACCACGGCCAACGGCCGCCCGCTCACCGTCATCGCCACCAACGAGGCCGCCCGCGAGCGCGGTCTCAAGGCCGGTGACCTGGTCCGTGCCGCGGCCAAGACCCTCGGCGGCGGCGGTGGCGGCAAGCCGGACGTCGCCCAGGGCGGCGGCCAGGACCCCGAGGCCATCGGCGCCGCGGTGTCCGCCGTCGAACGCCTCGTCACCGAGACGGCGTGACGACGGGAATGACGCAGATGCGCCGCGGTCGTCGTCTCGCGATCGATGTCGGGGACGCCCGGATCGGGGTCGCCTCGTGCGACCCCGACGGGATTCTCGCCACGCCGGTGGAGACCGTTCCGGGACGCGACGTCCCGGCGGCCCACCGGCGGCTCGGACAGATCGTCGAGGAGTACGAGCCGATCGAGATCATCATCGGCCTGCCGCGGTCCCTCGGCGGCGGTGAGGGACCCGCCGCCGCCAAGATCCGGGTCTTCGCCCAGGAGGTCGCCCGCGCGGTCGCACCCATTCCGGTGCGACTCGTGGACGAGAGGATGACCACAGTGACGGCCAGTCAAGGACTGCGCGCTTCGGGCGTGAAGTCCAAGAAAGGCCGATCCGTCATCGACCAAGCTGCCGCTGTGGTGATCCTTCAGAACGCTCTGGAGTCCGAACGGGCGTCGGGCCAGGCCCCCGGCGAAGGCGTCGAAGTGGTTGTCTGATCGCGATACGGTAACGTTCCGCGCGATGCGGCGGTGTTTCGAACAAACACCGCACAGCAAAGAGACGGAATGTCGTCTCGCGGCTCTAGGGGATCGATGACTGAGTATGGCCGGGGCCCCGGCTCCGAACCGTGGCATCCCGAGGACCCCTTGTACGGGGACCAGGGATGGGGAGGGCAGCAGCCTCCCCACGGCCAGAGCCAGTACGGCGGCCAGCAGCAGCCCCACCCGCACGACCCGTACGCGCAGCAGCCGCCGCAGCCTCAGGCGCATGACCCGTACGCCCAGCAGCAGCACTACCAGCAGCAGCCCGGCTACGGAGTCCCGCAGGACCCGTACGAGCAAGCGCCCCAGCAGCCCCAGCAGCCGCAGTACGACAACAGCGGCTGGGGCACCGGGCAGCAGCCCGCCGCGATGCCGTACGACGCCCAGCCGGCCGACCCGTACGCCGGAGGACAGGGCGGCTACGGCGAGACGCACGACCACTACGGCACGCCGGAGGCCTACCCGCCGCCGCAGCCCCCGGGCCGTCGGGAGGCCGTGCCCCAGCAGGCCCCGGCGCAGACTCCCGACTGGGACCCGGAGGTCCAGCCGGAGGAGACCCACCCGTTCTTCACGGGCGCCGACGACGACCGTGACGGCAGGGACAAGGACGCCGACGACGAGTACGACGACGACCCGCGTGAGTCACGCCGCGGCAGCCGTGGCGGCAACGAGCGACGCGGCAAGGGCAAGAAGAAGAGCCGCAGCGGCTGCGCCTGCCTGGTCGTCTCACTGGTCCTGGTCGGCGGCCTCGGCGGGGTGGGCTACTTCGGCTACTCGTACTGGAAGGACAAGTTCGGTGCGGCGCCCGACTACGCGGGCAGCGGCTCGGGGTCGGTCGAGGTGGAGATCCCGAAGGGCGCGTTCGGGTACGACATCGGCAACATCCTGAAGAAGCAGGGTGTGGTCAAGAGCGTCGACGCGTTCGTCTCCGCGCAGAACGAGAACCCCAAGGGGAAGTCGATCCAGGCCGGGGTGTATCTCCTCCACGAGAAGATGTCGGCGGCCGAGGCCGTGAAGATGATGGTCGACCCGAAGAGCCAGAACCTCCTGGTGATTCCCGAGGGTTACCGGAATGTCGCCATCTACGAGATGGTCGACAAGAAGCTGGGCCTCAAGAAGGGCACGACCAAGGGCATTGCCAAGTCCGATGCCTCCGACCTGGGGCTGCCCGACTGGGCGAGCAACAACAAGGACATCAAGGACCCGCTGGAAGGATTCCTTTACCCGGCCGCATATCCGGTCACCAAGGAAACCAAGCCGGAGGCGATCCTCAAGAAGATGGTCTCGCGGTCCAACGAGGAGTACGACAAGCTCGACCTCGAAGGAACCGCCAAGAAGTACAAGCTGGACGGCCCGTGGCAGGTGCTCACCGTCGCCAGCCTGGTCCAGGCGGAGGGACTCACGCACGACGACTTCCGCAAGATGGCCGAAGTCGTCTACAACCGCTTGAAGCCGGACAATGTGGTCACGAACCGCAAGCTCCAATTCGACTCCGCGTTCAATTACCTGAAGAACCAGAGCAAGATCAAGATCAGCTCGAACGAGATCAAGACCAACCCGGACCCCTACAACACTTATTACCACCCGGGCCTCCCGCCGGGGCCGATCAGCAATCCGGGCGACGAAGCCCTGCGAGCCACGCTCAGCCCCACCGGCAACGGGTGGATGTTCTTCATCTCGCTCGACGGCAAGAAGACCCAGTTCACCAAGACGGCCGCCGAGCACGAGAAGCTCAACGACAAGTTCAAGGAACAGCATGGCCTCGAATGACGGGCCCCGCCGGGCGGCCGTCCTCGGTTCGCCCATCGCGCACTCGCTCTCCCCGGTGCTGCACCGGGCCGCGTACGCCGAACTCGGCCTCACCCACTGGGCGTACGACCGGTTCGAGGTGGACGAGGCCGCGCTGCCCGGCTTCGTCCAGGGGCTCGACTCCACCTGGGCCGGTCTCTCGCTGACCATGCCGCTCAAGCGGGCGATCATTCCGCTGCTGGACTCCATCAGCCGGACCGCGTCGTCGGTGGAGGCCGTCAACACGGTCGTCCGTGCCGAGGACGGCCGGCTGACCGGCGACAACACCGACATCCCCGGGATGATCGCCGCGCTGCGCGAACGCGGGGTGGAGAAGACCGAGTCCGCCGCCGTCCTCGGCGCCGGGGCGACCGCGTCATCGGCGCTCGCCGCGCTCTCGGCGATCTGCACGGGGCCGGTCACGGCATACGTCCGCAGCCGTGAACGGGGTCAGGAGATGCGCGGCTGGGGCGAACGCCTCGGCGTGGACGTCCGGATCTCCGACTGGGCGGAGGCCGAGCAGGCGCTGCTCGCCCCGTTGGTCATCGCCACCACCCCGGCCGGTGCCACGGACGCCCTGACCGCTGCCGTACCGGAGCGGCCCGGCACCCTCTTCGACGTGCTGTACGAACCCTGGCCCACCCCCCTCGCCGCCGCCTGGACGGCCCGCGGCGGCGCAGTCGTCGGAGGTCTCGACCTTCTGGTGCACCAGGCCGTCCTCCAGGTCGAGCAGATGACGGGCCGTGCGCCCGCGCCGCTCGCGGCCATGCGGCAGGCCGGGGAAGCGGCGCTCGCCGCCCGCTGAGGCATCGCGCCCGCCGGGACGATCCGTCCGTCTGCTGGACCGGCGACCGGTTCGGGCCCCCGGTCGTGGGAGGATCGAAGGCGGCGGGCCAGGGCCGCGCACCCGGTCGCGCCGTTGCAGTTCCAGGCGCGAGCATGAGGAGCACCGTTGAGCAGGTTGCGCTGGCTGACCGCGGGGGAGTCGCACGGCCCCGCACTCGTGGCGACGCTGGAGGGTCTTCCCGCCGGTGTCCCGATCACCACGGAGATGGTGGCGGACGCACTCGCCCGGCGGCGGCTCGGTTATGGCCGCGGTGCGCGGATGAAGTTCGAGAAGGACGAGGTCACCTTCCTCGGCGGGGTGCGCCACGGGCTCACCATGGGCTCCCCGGTCGCCGTGATGGTCGGCAATACCGAGTGGCCCAAGTGGGAGCAGGTCATGTCGGCCGATCCGGTCGACCCCGACGAGCTGGCCGAGCTGGCCCGTAACGCCCCGCTGACCCGCCCCCGCCCCGGCCACGCCGACCTCGCGGGCATGCAGAAGTACGGCTTCGACGAGGCCCGGCCGATCCTGGAGCGCGCCAGCGCCCGCGAGACGGCGGCCCGCGTCGCGCTCGGTGCCGTCGCCCGGTCGTACCTCAAGGAGACCGCCGGCATCGAGATCGTCAGCCATGTCGTCGAGCTGGCCGCGGCCAAGGCTCCCTACGGCGTCTACCCGACGCCCGCCGACGTCGAGCGGCTGGACGCCGACCCGGTGCGCTGCCTGGACGCCGACGCGAGCAAGGAAATGGTCGCCGAGATCGACCAGGCCCACAAGGACGGCGACACCCTCGGCGGCGTCGTCGAGGTGCTGGCGTACGGGGTGCCCGTCGGACTCGGCTCGCACGTCCACTGGGACCGCCGTCTCGACGCCCGGCTCGCCGCGGCCCTGATGGGCATCCAGGCCATCAAGGGGGTCGAGGTCGGCGACGGCTTCGACCTGGCCCGGGTCCCCGGCTCCAAGGCGCACGACGAGATCCTGGTCACCGAGGACGGGATCAAGCGCGCCTCCGGCCGCTCCGGCGGCACCGAGGGCGGTCTGACCACCGGCGAGCTGCTGCGGGTCCGTGCCGCGATGAAGCCCATCGCGACCGTGCCGCGCGCGCTCGCCACCGTCGACGTCGTCACCGGCGAACCGGCCAAGGCTCACCACCAGCGCTCCGATGTCTGTGCCGTTCCGGCCGCGGGCATCGTCGCCGAGGCGATGGTCGCACTCGTCCTGGCCGACGCCGTCGCGGAGAAGTTCGGCGGCGACAGCGTCGCCGAGACCCACCGCAATGTGCAGTCGTACCTCGACCACCTCCAGATCCGATGAGCGGCCCGCTGATCGTCCTCGTCGGCCCGATGGGCGTCGGCAAGTCCACGGTCGGTGAGCTGCTCGCCGACCGGCTCGGCACCACCTACAGGGACACCGACGCGGACGTGGTGGCCACGGCTGGCAAGCCGATCCCGGAGATCTTCTACGACGAGGGCGAGGAGCACTTCCGCGAGCTGGAGCGGCGCGCGGTGCACACCGCCGTCGCCGAGCACACGGGTGTGCTCTCCCTCGGCGGCGGCGCCGTGCTCGACGACACGACCCGCGCTCTGCTCGCCGGCCGGCCCGTCGTCTATCTCTCGATGGACGTGGAGGAGGCCGTCAGGCGGGTCGGTCTGAACATTGCCCGCCCGCTGCTCGCCGTCAACCCGCGCCGGCAGTGGCGCGAGCTGATGGACGCCCGCCGTCACCTGTACACCGAGGTGGCCCGGGTGACCGTCGCCACCGACGAGCGCACCCCCGAAGAGGTCGCCCAGGCGGTCCTCGACGCACTGGAACTGCCGGAGCGCACGGACGACCCCGGCCGGGAGAACACACCTATGACCGAGCAGGGCCCCACCCGTATCCCGATCGCAGGCAGTGCGGGCACCGACCCGTACGAGGTGCTGGTCGGCCGGCAACTGCTGGGCGAGCTGCCCGCGCTCATCGGCGACCGGGCCAAGCGCGTCGCGGTGCTGCACCCCGAGGCGCTCGCCGAGACCGGTGAGGCGGTCCGCCAGGACCTCGCCGGGCAGGGCTACGAGGCCATCGCGATCCAGCTGCCGAACGCCGAGGAGGCCAAGACCGTCGAGGTCGCGGCGTACTGCTGGAAGGCGCTCGGCCAGACCGGCTTCACCCGCACCGATGTGATCGTCGGCGTCGGCGGCGGAGCCACCACCGACGTGGCCGGATTCGTCGCGGCGAGCTGGCTGCGCGGGGTGCGCTGGATCGCCGTGCCCACGACCGTGCTCGGCATGGTCGACGCGGCCGTCGGCGGCAAGACCGGCATCAACACCGCCGAGGGCAAGAACCTCGTCGGCGCCTTCCACCCGCCGGCCGGGGTCCTCTGCGACCTCGCGGCACTGGACTCGCTGCCCGTGAACGACTACGTCAGCGGCATGGCCGAGATCATCAAGGCCGGCTTCATCGCCGACCCGCTGATCCTCGACCTCGTAGAGGCCGACCCCGAGGGCGCCCGTACGCCCACCGGGCCGCACACCGCCGAGCTGATCGAACGCGCCATCAGGGTCAAGGCCGAGGTCGTCTCCAGCGACCTGAAGGAATCCGGACTGCGCGAGATCCTCAACTACGGCCACACCCTGGCCCACGCCATCGAGAAGAACGAGCGCTACAAGTGGCGGCACGGCGCGGCCGTCTCGGTCGGCATGGTCTTCGCCGCCGAGCTGGGCCGGCTGGCCGGGCGCCTCGACGACGCCACCGCCGACCGGCACCGCACCGTCCTGGAGTCCGTCGGACTGCCGCTCACCTACCGCGGCGACCAGTGGCCCAAGCTGCTGGAGAACATGAAGGTCGACAAGAAGTCCCGCGGCGACCTGCTGCGCTTCATCGTCCTCGACGGCCTCGGCAAGCCCACCGTCCTGGAGGGCCCCGACCCGGCCGTGCTGCTGGCCGCCTACGGGGAGGTGTCGGCGTGACCCGCAGGGTGCTCGTCCTCAACGGCCCGAACCTCGGCCGGCTCGGCTCCCGCGAGCCGGATGTGTACGGTGCCACGTCCTACGCCGGACTCGTCGAGACCTGCCAGGCGCTCGGCAAGGAGCTCGGCTTCGATGTCGACGTCCGCGAGACCAACGACGAGGGCGAGCTGATCCGCTGGCTCCACGAGGCCGCGGACGGTTCAATTCCGGTCGTTCTCAACCCGGGTGCCTTCACCCACTACTCGTACGGGATGCGGGACGCGGCGGCCCAGCGCACCGCCCCGCTGATCGAGGTGCACATCTCGAACCCGTACGCGCGGGAGGAATTCCGCCACAACTCCGTGGTCGCGCCGGTGGCCACGGGGACCGTGGCCGGATTCGGCATCGGCTCCTACCGCCTCGCCCTGCGCGCCCTCGCGGACGAGCTGACCGACTGACGGACCGGTTCCCCGGCCGACCGGGCACCCTGGCGCGTCCCCGACCGTTGTCTCTGCGGCGGCCGGGGACGGTACGGTTGCCGTTCCACCAGCGCCAGTTGCCTGTACGAGACGGAGTGGCACCGGATGCAGCACGCAGTGGGGGCCCCGCTGCCGCCGCCCCAAGGACCCGGAAGCGGACCTGTCGGCTGGACGCACCAGGCCCAGCACCCCGGCCACCCCGGTCCGCCGGGGCCGCCGCCCACCACCCCACCCGCGCCCGGGGGATGGAGCGGGCCGGCCCCGCACCATGCGCCGGGTCCTCCCTCCAGGGAGACCACGGGACACGTCCAGCTGCCGCCCGGCGGCCCCGTCCCGCTGCCCGCGCCACCCGCCGAGCCCGGCACCGGCAGCGCGACCCTCGCCGTCCTCCTGATCGGCCCCGCGGGCGCCGGCAAGACCACCGTGGCCAAGCTCTGGGCCAGCCGCCGCCGGGTGCCCACCGCCCATGTCAGCCTCGACGACGTCCGCGAGTGGGTCTGCTCCGGTTTCGCCGACCCGCAGGCCGGGTGGAACGACCACTCCGAGGCCCAGTACCGCCTCGCCCGCCGCACCTGCGGCTTCGCCGCCCGCAATTTCCTCGCCAACGGCATCTCCTGCATCCTCGACGACGCGGTCTTCCCCGACCGTCCGGTCGTCGGGCTCGGTGGCTGGAAGCGCCATGTCGGTCCAGGACTCCTGCCCGTCGTCCTGCTGCCCGGCCTGGAGATCGTGCTGGAGCGCAACGCCGCCCGCAGCGGGAACCGCCGCCTCTCGGACGAGGAGGTGGCCAGGATCCACGGCAGGATGGCCGGCTGGTACGGCTCCGGGCTGCCGATCATCGACAACTCGGCCTACGACGTGGAGACCACCGCCCGCGTCCTGGACGACATACTCGCCCGCTCGATAGCCAGCCCGCCGAGCTGGTGAACCCTCACCCGGCGGGGTGCCCGGCCCGGTGACGGGAGCGGCGACCGCCCCCCGGTCGGATGCGCTGACCGAGCAGGCCCGCGCCACCGCTCGTAGGCTCGTGACATGTCAGAGGTGTACGCCGTCCGCCGCGGGCTGCTTCGCGACCGGTGCGCCGCCGTCGGATCCGCGGCCGCTCTGGTCTCCCGCCCCGCCAACGTCCGCTATCTCGCGGGCGGGGCGCCCCCGGGAGCCGTGCTGCTGCTCGGGCCCGGCGGGGACGTCCTGCTCTCCTCCCGCGCCCCGGGCGGCGATCCCGCCGACGGCCGCACCGACGATCAGCTGCGGGTGTCCCTGCTGCCGGCCTCCGACGGCGATCCGGTGGTCGCGGCCGCCGATCTGGCCAGTTCCTCGGGCGCGGAGTCCCTGGCCGTAGAGGAGCACCATCTGACGGTCGCCCGCCACCGCGCCATGGGCTCGGTCGCCCCGCGGCTCCGGCTGGGCGATCTCGGTGCCACCGTCGAACAGCTGCGGGTGGTCAAGGACGAGGAGGAGATCGCCTGCCTGCGGATCGCCGCCGAGATCACCGACCAGGCCCTGGGCGAACTCCTCGAATCCATCCTGGTGGGCCGCACCGAACGGCATCTCGCCCTGGAGCTGGAGCGGCGCCTGGTGGACCACGGCGCCGACGGCCCCGCCTTCGCCACCTCCGTGGCCACCGGACCGAACTCCGGTCAGGGCCGCCACCGCCCCTCGGACCGGCGGGTGGAGGAAGGGGATTTCCTCTCCGTCTGCCTCGGCGCGAACTATCGCGGCTACCGCTGCGAGATCGGCCGTACATTCGTCATCGGGACGACCCCCGCCGACTGGCAGATCGAGCTCTACGACCTGGTTTTCGCCGCTCAGCGGGCCGGGCGGGAGGCTCTCGTACCGGGCGCCGCCTACCGCGACGTGGACCGCGCGGCCCGGAATCTGCTGGACTCCGCGGGGCACGGCGGGGGCCTGGCACCCTGGACCGGGCACGGGGTGGGACTCGAAATCGACGAGGACCCGCAGTTGGCACCTGCGGCCATGGGTAAACTGGACGCTTGTGTACCGGTCACCGTCGAACCGGGGGTCCACCTCCCGGGCCGGGGCGGGGTCCGGATCGATGACACGCTCGTCGTGCGCCCCGAGGCGGACGGCGGACCCGAGCTACTCACCATTACGACCAAGGAGCTGCTCGCGCTCTAGCGCGCATCCTCGGTCGTTCCACCAGCTTCAGTCCAGGAGATTCCGCAACCGTGGCTTCCACGAACGACCTCAAGAACGGCATGGTGCTCAAGCTCGACGGAGGCCAGCTCTGGTCCGTCGTCGAGTTCCAGCACGTCAAGCCCGGCAAGGGCCCGGCCTTCGTGCGCACCAAGCTCAAGAACGTGCTCTCCGGCAAGGTCGTCGACAAGACGTTCAACGCCGGTGTGAAGGTCGAAACGGCCACCATCGACCGTCGCGACATGCAGTTCTCGTACATGGACGGCGAGTACTTCGTCTTCATGGACATGGACACCTACGACCAGCTCATGGTCGACCGCAAGGCTGTCGGCGACGCCGCCAACTTCCTGGTCGAGGGCTTCACCGCCTCCGTCGCCCAGCACGAGGGCGAGGTGCTCTACGTCGAGCTGCCCGCCGCCGTCGAGCTGACCGTCAAGCACACCGAGCCGGGCGTCCAGGGCGACCGTTCCACCGGTGGCACCAAGCCGGCCACGCTGGAGACCGACCACGAGATCGGCGTCCCGCTCTTCATCACCACCGGTGAGAAGATCAAGGTCGACACCCGCACGGGCGCTTACCTCGGCCGGGTGAACAGCTAACCGTGGCTGCCCGGAACAAGGCCCGCAAGCGCGCCTTCCAGATCCTTTTCGAGGCCGACCAGCGCGGCGAGTCCGTGCAGACGGTCCTCGCGGACTGGGTGCGGCACTCGCGGGCCGACAACCGTCAGCCGCCGGTCACCGAGTACACGATGGAGCTCGTCGAGGGGTACGCGCAGTACGCGGACCGGATCGACGACCTCATCGTGACCTACGCGGTGGACTGGGAGATCGACCGCATGCCGGTGGTCGACCGGAACATCCTGCGGCTCGGTGCGTACGAGCTGATCTGGGTGGACGGCACCCCGGACGCGGTGGTGATCGACGAGGCGGTCCAGCTCGCCAAGGAGTTCTCCACCGACGACTCCCCGTCCTTCGTGAACGGGCTGCTGGCCCGGTTCAAGGACCTCAAGCCGAACCTCCGCCGGGAGCAGTAGCCTCCGACGGCGTTCAGCCGACGAAGGGCCCACGGTCACCTGGCCGTGGGCCCTTCGGCATGTGGCGGACCGCCGCGCACGAAACCCTCCGCACGAACCGGCACGCAAACCGGCACGCACGAAAAAGCCGTGTCGGTGCGGGCACCCGAAGGGGTGAACCGCGCCGACACGGCGGTACGTTTCTTCGGAGGGGCGTCAGCCCTCCTCGTGGGCCACGGCGCGACGCGCGTCCGCGTCCAGCACACCCCAGCTGATCAGCTGCTCCGTGAGCACGGACGGCGACTGGTCGTAGATCACGGCCAGTGTGCGCAGGTCGTCCTGGCGGATCGAGAGCACCTTGCCGTTGTAGTCACCGCGCTGGCTCTGGATCGTCGCCGCGTAGCGCTGCAGCGGACCGGCCTTCTCCGGCGGGACGTGGGCGAGGCGCTCCAGGTCCAGGACGAGCTTCGGCGGCGGCTCGGCGGCCCCGCCGGGCGTCGTACCGGGCAGGAGCTCCTGTACCGGGACCCCGTAGAAGTCCGCGAGCTCAGCGAGGCGCTGCACGGTCACGGCACGGTCGCCGCGCTCGTACGAACCGACCACGACGGCCTTCCAGCGCCCCTGGGACTTCTCCTCCACGCCGTGAAGGGAGAGGCCCTGCTGGGTGCGGATGGCACGGAGTTTGGCCCCGAGCTGTTTTGCGTATTCGCTGGACATAAGGCTCCCCGGACGCTGGGACATTTCGCGGCTCCGCCGCGTTGCTGGTAACTCACTGTGAGGTTACGCAGCGTTACTTGGATGCGTCAAGCCGAATGGTTCGGACCGGCACCTCCCGGGGGTGGTAGCAGAGGCCGGTGCAAGCCCTGGTACCGTGGATGACGCAATTTCGACGTCCTTTAAGGTCCGTCCCGTGAGGCGGAGAAGGAGGTCCGTTTCTTATGGACGCACAGCACGACGCCACCGGCAATGCGGCACGCCCCGTTCTGGAGGCTCCCGACATCGCCCGGGTACTGACCCGGATCGCCCACGAGATCGTCGAACGCGCCAAGGGCGCCGACGACGTGGTCCTCCTCGGCATCCCGACGCGGGGCGTGTTCCTCGCCCGCCGGCTCGCCGAGAAGCTCGAAGAGATCACCGGCGGGAAGATGCCGGTCGGTTCCCTCGACATCACCATGTACCGCGACGACCTCCGGCTGCGCCCGGCGCGCGCCCTGGCCCGCACCGAGATCCCCGGCGAGGGCATCGAGGGCCGCCTGGTCGTGCTCGTCGACGACGTCCTCTTCTCGGGACGCACGATCCGCGCCGCGCTCGACGCCCTGGGCGACATCGGCCGGCCCCGCGCGGTGCAGCTCGCGGTCCTCGTCGACCGTGGTCACCGCGAACTCCCGATCCGTGCCGACTACGTCGGCAAGAACCTCCCCACGTCGCTGCGGGAGACGGTCAAGGTCCAGCTCGCCGAGGAGGACGGCCGGGACGCCGTGCTGCTCGGTGTCGAGCGGGCCGCCCCGTCGGGCGAGCAGTAGCCGCACCACATCCGTACGGCCCATCGCGAGCCCGTACGGCTGCTTCCGCACGCCCGCATGCCTGAACCCTCCAGCCACCCGGAGAACACCCAGATGAAGCGCCACCTCATCTCGGCCGCCGATCTCACCCGCGACGACGCCGTCCTGATCCTCGACACCGCCGAGGAGATGGCCAGGGTCGCGGACCGGCCGATCAAGAAGCTCCCGACCCTGCGCGGCCGCACCGTCGTCAACCTCTTCTTCGAGGACTCGACGCGTACCCGCATCTCCTTCGAGGCCGCCGCCAAGCGGCTGTCCGCGGACGTCATCAACTTCTCCGCGAAGGGCTCGTCCGTCTCCAAGGGCGAGTCGCTCAAGGACACCGCGCTGACCCTGGAGGCGATGGGCGCCGACGCCGTCGTCATCCGGCACGGAGCCTCCGGGGCCCCGTACCGCCTCGCCACCTCCGGCTGGATCGACGGCGCCGTCGTCAACGCCGGTGACGGCACTCACGAGCACCCCACCCAGGCCCTCCTGGACGCCTTCACGATGCGCCGCCGCCTGGTCGGGGCCGATAGCGGTCTCGGCCGGGACCTCGAAGGACGCCGGATCACCATCGTCGGCGACATCCTGCACAGCCGGGTGGCCCGCTCCAACGTCCACCTGCTGAACACGCTCGGCGCCCACGTCACCCTGGTGGCCCCGCCGACCCTCGTCCCGGTCGGCGTCGAGCAGTGGCCCTGCGAGATCAGCTACAACCTCGACCAGGTGCTGCCGAAGTCCGACGCGGTGATGATGCTGCGTGTGCAGCGTGAACGGATGAACGCCGCGTACTTCCCGACCGAGCGCGAGTACTCCCGCCGCTACGGCCTGGACGCCGAGCGTATGGCGAAGATGCCCGGACACGCCGTCGTCATGCACCCCGGCCCGATGGTGCGCGGCATGGAGATCACCGCCGAGGTCGCCGACTCCGACCGGTGCACGGTCGTCGAGCAGGTCGCCAACGGCGTCTCGATCCGCATGGCCGTCCTGTACCTGCTGCTGGGCGGGTACGAATCCGCCGCCCCCGCCGCCCCGTCCCGTACCGAGGAGAACAAGTAACCATGAGCAAGATCCTTATCCGCGGCGCGAAGATCCTCGGCGGCGAACCCCAGGACGTCCTGATCGAGGGCGAGACCATCGCCGCAGTCTCCACCGGCATCGAGGCCGGTGACGCGACGGTCGTCGAGGCCGGGGGCCAGATCCTGCTGCCCGGCCTGGTCGACCTCCACACTCACCTGCGCGAGCCCGGCCGCGAGGACTCCGAGACCGTCCTCACCGGCACCAAGGCCGCGGCCGTCGGCGGCTTCACCGCCGTGCACGCCATGGCCAACACCTTCCCGGTCGCCGACACCGCCGGTGTCGTGGAGCAGGTCTGGCGGCTCGGCAAGGAGTCCGGCTACTGCGACGTGCAGCCGATCGGCGCCGTCACCGTCGGCCTGGAGGGCAGGAAGCTCGCCGAGCTCGGCGCCATGCACGATTCGGCCGCCGGAGTGAAGGTCTTCTCCGACGACGGCAAGTGCGTCGACGACGCGGTGATCATGCGGCGCGCGCTGGAGTATGTGAAGGCCTTCGACGGCGTCGTCGCCCAGCACGCCCAGGAGCCCCGCCTCACCGAGGGCGCCCAGATGAACGAGGGCGTCGTCTCCGCCGAACTCGGTCTCGGCGGCTGGCCCGCCGTCGCCGAGGAGTCGATCATCGCCCGCGACGTCCTGCTCGCCGCCCACGTCGGCTCCCGGGTGCACATCTGCCACCTGTCGACCGCCGGGTCCGTCGAGATCGTCCGCTGGGCCAAGTCCAAGGGCTGGAACGTCACCGCCGAGGTCACCCCGCACCACCTGCTCCTCACCGACGAGCTCGTACGGTCCTACAACCCGGTCTACAAGGTGAACCCGCCGCTGCGCACCGAGGCCGACGTCATGGCCCTGCGCGAGGCGCTCGCCGACGGCACCATCGACTGCGTCGCCACCGACCACGCCCCGCACCCGCACGAGGACAAGGACTGCGAGTGGGCCGCCGCCGCCATGGGCATGGTGGGACTGGAGACCGCGCTCTCCGTGGTCCAGCAGACGATGGTCGACACGGGCCTGATCGACTGGGCCGGCGTCGCCGACCGGATGTCGTTCCGCCCGGCCGCCATCGGACGGCTCGACGGACACGGCCGGCCCGTCTCGGCCGGCGAACCCGCCAACCTCACCCTGGTCGATCCGGCATACCGTGGTGTCGTGGACCCCGCGGGCTTCGCCTCCCGCAGCCGCAACACTCCGTACGAGGGGCGCGAGCTGCCGGGCCGAGTCACCCACACCTTCCTGCGGGGCCGTGCCACGGTCGTCGACGGGAAGCTCGCGTGACATCACTCATCCCCCTGTACCAACTCGCCGCCGGGCGGAAGTCGGCCGAGGTGACCGATTGGTCCGCCCGGATCAGCTGGGTCGTCGGGCTGATCGTCCTCATCGCCTTCGTCTACTGGCTGATGCGCCAGGGATGGAAGTGGAGGGGCAGCCTCCAGTCCGGCCTGCCGGAGCTCGGCTCCACCCCGGAAGGGTTCGCGGACGGCGAGAAGCTGCTCACGCTGACCGGCCGGTACCACGCCTCGACCACCGCCGGGCAGTGGCTCGACCGGATCGTGGCCCACGGCCTCGGCACCCGCAGCCGCGTCGAGCTCACCCTGACCGATCAGGGCCTGGATGTCGTACGGCCCGGGGCGGCCGACTTCTTCGTGCCGGCCGCCGCACTGCGCGAGGCCCGGCTCGACAAGGGCATCGCAGGCAAGGTCCTCCCCGAGGGCGGCCTGCTGATCATCACCTGGGCGCACGGCGACAAGCTGATCGACTCCGGCTTCCGCTCCGACCGCTCCGCCGAGCACCCGGCCTGGGTCGAGGCCATCAACCAACTCACCAGCACTACGGAAGGCACCGCACGATGACGATCTCCACCCGGGGAGCCGCCAAAGCTCCCGCCGTACTCGTCCTGGAGGACGGCCGCGCCTTCCGCGGCCGCGCCTACGGGGCCGTGGGGGAGACCTTCGGCGAGGCGGTTTTCTCCACCGGCATGACCGGCTACCAGGAGACGCTGACCGACCCCTCGTACCACCGCCAGGTCGTCGTGATGACCGCACCGCACGTCGGGAACACCGGGGTGAACGACGAGGACCCCGAGTCCGGACGGATCTGGGTCTCCGGCTACGTCGTCCGCGACCCCGCCCGGGTGCCCTCCAACTGGCGCTCGCAGCGCTCGCTCGACGAGGAGCTGGAGCGCCAGGGCGTCGTCGGCATCAGCGGCATCGACACCCGCGCGCTCACCCGCCACCTGCGCGAGCGCGGCGCCATGCGCGTCGGCATCTTCTCCGGTGACGCCGTCGCCGACGAGGCCACGCTGCTGGCCCGTGTCCAGCAGGCCCCCGAGATGGTGGGCGCCGACCTCTCCGCCGAGGTCGCCACCAAGGAGGCGTACGTCGTCCCCGCCATCGGCACCAAGAAGTTCACCGTCGCCGCGATCGACCTCGGCATCAAGGGCATGACCCCGCACCGGATGGCCGAGCGCGGCATCGAGGTGCACGTGCTGCCCGCCACCGCCACCCTGGAGGAGGTGTACGCGGTGAAGCCCGACGGCGTCTTCTTCTCCAACGGCCCCGGCGACCCGGCCACCGCCGACCACCCGGTCTCCGTCATGCAGGGCGTCCTGGAGCGGAAGACCCCGCTCTTCGGCATCTGCTTCGGCAACCAGATCCTGGGCCGCGCCCTCGGCTTCGGCACCTACAAGCTGAAGTACGGTCACCGCGGCATCAACCAGCCCGTGCAGGACCGTACGACCGGCAAGGTCGAGGTCACCGCGCACAACCACGGCTTCGCCGTCGACGCCCCGCTCGACAAGGTGTCCGAGACGGAGTTCGGCCGCGCCGAGGTCTCCCACGTCTGCCTGAACGACCAGGTCGTCGAGGGGCTCCAGCTCCTCGACCAGCCGGCCTTCAGCGTCCAGTACCACCCCGAAGCAGCCGCGGGCCCGCACGACGCCGCGTACCTCTTCGACCGCTTCGTATCCCTGATGGAGGGCCAGCGTGCCTAAGCGCTCCGATATCCAGTCCGTCCTGGTCATCGGCTCCGGCCCGATCGTCATCGGTCAGGCCGCCGAGTTCGACTACTCCGGGACCCAGGCCTGCCGCGTCCTCAAGGCCGAGGGCCTGCGCGTCATCCTGGTGAACTCCAACCCGGCGACGATCATGACCGACCCGGAGATCGCCGACGCCACGTACGTCGAGCCGATCACCCCCGAGTTCGTCGAGAAGATCATCGCCAAGGAGCGCCCCGACGCGCTGCTCCCCACCCTGGGCGGCCAGACCGCGCTCAACACCGCGATCTCCATGCACGAGAACGGTGTCCTGGAGAAGTACGGCGTCGAGCTCATCGGCGCCAACGTCGAGGCCATCAACAAGGGCGAGGACCGCGACCTCTTCAAGGGCGTCGTCGAGGCCGTCAACGCCAAGATCGGCCACGGCGAGTCCGCCCGCTCGGTCATCTGCCACACCATGGACGAGGTCCTCGCGGGCGTCGAGACGCTCGGCGGCTACCCCGTCGTCGTCCGCCCCTCCTTCACCATGGGCGGCGCCGGCTCCGGCTTCGCGCACGACGAGGACGAGCTGCGCCGCATCGCCGGACAGGGCCTCACGCTCTCGCCGACCACCGAGGTGCTCCTGGAGGAGTCCATCCTCGGCTGGAAGGAGTACGAGCTGGAGCTGATGCGCGACAAGAACGACAACGTCGTGGTCGTCTGCTCCATCGAGAACTTCGACCCGATGGGCGTCCACACGGGTGACTCGATCACCGTCGCCCCGGCGATGACGCTCACCGACCGTGAGTACCAGCGGCTGCGCGACATCGGCATCGCGATCATCCGCGAGGTCGGCGTCGACACCGGCGGCTGCAACATCCAGTTCGCCATCGACCCGACCGACGGCCGGGTCATCGTGATCGAGATGAACCCGCGCGTCTCCCGCTCCTCGGCGCTCGCCTCGAAGGCCACCGGCTTCCCGATCGCCAAGATCGCCGCCAAGCTGGCCGTCGGCTACACGCTCGACGAGATCCCCAACGACATCACCGAGAAGACCCCGGCCTCCTTCGAGCCGACCCTCGACTACGTCGTCGTCAAGGCCCCGCGGTTCGCCTTCGAGAAGTTCCCCTCCGCCGACTCCACCCTCACCACCACCATGAAGTCGGTGGGCGAGGCCATGGCGATCGGCCGGAACTTCACCGAGGCGCTCCAGAAGGCGCTCCGTTCGCTGGAGAAGAAGGGCTCGCAGTTCACCTTCACCGGTGAGCCCGGCGACAAGGCCGAGCTGCTGGCCGAGGCGGTCCGCCCGACCGACGGCCGGATCAACACCGTCATGCAGGCGATCAGGGCCGGCGCCACCCAGGAAGAGGTCTTCGACGCCACGAAGATCGACCCCTGGTTCGTCGACCAGCTCTTCCTGATCAAGGAGATCGCCGACGAGCTCGCCGCCGCGGACGAGCTCGGCCCCGAGCTGCTCGCCGAGGCCAAGCGGCACGGCTTCTCCGACGCCCAGATCGCCGAGATCCGCAGCCTGCGCGAGGACGTCGTGCGCGAGGTGCGGCACGCGCTGGGCATCCGCCCGGTCTACAAGACGGTCGACACCTGCGCCGCCGAGTTCGCCGCGAAGACGCCGTACTTCTACTCCAGTTACGACGAGGAGAACGAGGTCGCGTCCCGCACCAAGCCCGCGGTGATCATCCTCGGCTCCGGCCCCAACCGCATCGGCCAGGGCATCGAGTTCGACTACTCCTGCGTCCACGCCTCCTTCGCGCTGAGCGACGCGGGCTACGAGACCGTCATGGTCAACTGCAACCCGGAGACCGTCTCCACCGACTACGACACCTCCGACCGCCTGTACTTCGAGCCGCTGACGCTGGAGGACGTGCTGGAGATCGTGCACGCGGAGACCCTCGCCGGACCGGTCGCAGGTGTCATCGTCCAGCTCGGCGGCCAGACCCCGCTGGGCCTGTCGCAGGCGCTCAAGGACAACGGCGTGCCGGTCGTCGGCACGTCCCCGGAGGCCATCCACGCCGCCGAGGACCGCGGCGCCTTCGGCCGCGTCCTGGCCGAGGCCGGGCTCCCGGCCCCGAAGCACGGAACGGCCACCACCTTCGACGAGGCCAAGGCCATCGCCGACGAGATCGGCTACCCCGTCCTCGTACGCCCCAGCTACGTGCTCGGCGGCCGCGGCATGGAGATCGTGTACGACGAGGTGCGGCTCTCCTCGTACATCGCCGAGTCCACCGAGATCAGCCCCACCCGGCCGGTCCTGGTCGACCGCTTCCTCGACGACGCCATCGAGATCGACGTGGACGCGCTCTACGACGGCACCGAGCTCTACCTCGGCGGCGTCATGGAGCACATCGAGGAAGCCGGTATCCACTCCGGCGACTCCGCCTGCGCGCTGCCCCCGATCACGCTCGGCGGCTACGACATCAAGCGGCTGCGGGCCTCCACCGAGGGCATCGCCAAGGGCGTCGGCGTACGCGGACTGATCAACATCCAGTTCGCGCTCTCCGGCGACATCCTCTACGTCCTGGAGGCCAACCCGCGCGCCTCGCGCACCGTCCCCTTCACCTCGAAGGCGACCGCGGTCCCGCTCGCCAAGGCCGCCGCCCGCATCTCGCTGGGCGCGACCATCGCCGAGCTGCGCGCCGAGGGCCTGCTCCCGGCGAACGGCGACGGCGGCACCCTGCCGCTGGACGCGCCGATCTCCGTCAAGGAGGCCGTCATGCCGTGGTCGCGCTTCCGCGACATCCACGGCCGCGGCGTCGACACCGTCCTCGGCCCGGAGATGCGTTCCACCGGCGAGGTCATGGGCATCGACTCCGTCTTCGGCACGGCGTACGCCAAGTCGCAGGCCGGCGCCTACGGCCCGCTGCCCACCAAGGGCCGCGCGTTCATCTCGGTCGCCAACCGCGACAAGCGCTCGATGATCTTCCCGGCGCGCGAACTCGTCGCGCACGGCTTCGAGCTGCTCGCCACCTCCGGCACCGCCGAGGTCCTCAAGCGCAACGGCATCAACGCCACGATCGTGCGCAAGCAGTCCGAGGGCGTGGGCCCGCAGGGCGAGAGGACCATCGTCCAGCTGATCCACGACGGCGAGGTCGACCTCATCGTCAACACGCCGTACGGAACGGGCGGCCGCCTCGACGGCTACGAGATCCGTACCGCGGCCGTGGCCCGGTCCGTGCCGTGCCTCACGACGGTCCAGGCGCTCGCCGCCGCCGTCCAGGGCATCGACGCGCTCACCCACGGGGACGTCGGCGTCAGTTCCCTCCAGGAACACGCCGAACATCTGACCGCGGCCCGCGACTAGCAGAACGGCAGGGGGACACCGGAAACGGTGTCCCCCTCTCTGTGAGGACACTCCTGATGTACAAGTTCTTCTTCCGGCTGGTCTTCAAGCGGATGGACCCGGAGCAGGCCCACTACCTGGCCTTCCGGTGGATCCGCCTCGCCGCCCGCACGCCCGTGCTGCGTACCTTCGTCGCCGCCGCGCTCGCGCCCCGGTACAAGGAGCTGCGCACCGAGGCCCTCGGCCTGCGGATGCACGGCCCCTTCGGCCTCGCCGCCGGTTTCGACAAGAACGCCGTCGCGATCGACGGCATGTCGATGCTCGGCTTCGACCACATCGAGATCGGCACGGTCACCGGCGAACCGCAGCCCGGCAATCCCAAGAAGCGCCTCTTCCGCCTCGTCGCGGACCGCGCGCTGATCAACCGCATGGGCTTCAACAACGAGGGCTCGGCCGCCGTCGCCGCGCGACTGGCCGCCCGCAGGCCGGTCTTCAGGACCACGGTCGGCGTCAACATCGGCAAGACGAAGGTCGTGCCGGAGGCCGAAGCGGTGGGCGACTACGTGAAGTCCACCGAGCGCCTCGCCGCCCACGCCGACTACCTCGTCGTGAACGTCTCCTCGCCCAACACCCCGGGTCTGCGCAACCTCCAGGCCACCGAGGCGCTGCGGCCCCTGCTCAGCGCCGTGCGTGAGGCGGCCGACCGGACCGTCACCGGGCGGCGGGTCCCGCTGCTCGTCAAGATCGCCCCGGACCTCGCGGACGAGGACGTCGACGCGGTCGCCGATCTCGCGGTCGAGCTGGGCCTGGACGGCATCATCGCCACCAACACCACCATCGCCCGCGACGGCCTCGGCCTGAAGTCCGCTCCGTCCCTGGTCGAGGAGACCGGCGGACTCTCCGGCGCGCCCCTCAAGGCACGCTCCCTGGAGGTGCTGAGCCGCCTCTACGCGCGCGTGGGCGACCGGATCACCCTGGTCGGTGTCGGAGGCATCGAGAACGCCGAGGACGCCTGGCAGCGCATCCTCGCGGGCGCCACCCTCGTCCAGGGCTACAGCGCCTTCATCTACGAGGGCCCGTTCTACGCCCGGTCGATCCACAAGGGCCTGGCCGCGCGCCTGGCCGCCTCCCCGTACGCCACCCTCGCCGAGGCCGTCGGCGCAGAGACCAGGAAGGCCACCGCATGAGCACCGAACCGTTCGGCGCGCGCCTGCGCCGCGCCATGGACACCCGCGGTCCGCTGTGCGTCGGCATCGACCCGCACGCCTCGCTGCTCACAGCCTGGGGCCTGAACGACGACATCGCCGGGCTCGAACGCTTCACGCGTACCGTCGTCGAGGCACTGGCCGACCGGGTCGCCGTGCTCAAGCCGCAGTCCGCGTTCTTCGAGCGCTTCGGCTCGCGCGGCATCGCCGTCCTGGAGAAGGCGGTCGAGGAGGCGCGGGCGGCCGGCGCGCTGGTGCTGATGGACGCCAAGCGCGGCGACATCGGCTCCACCATGGGCGCCTACGCGGCGACCTACCTGGAGAAGGACTCGCCGCTGTTCTCGGACGCGGTCACCGTCTCGCCGTACCTCGGCTTCGGCTCGCTGCGCCCGGCGCTCGACGCGGCGGTCCTCTCCGGCGCCGGCGTCTTCGTGCTCGCCCTCACCTCCAACCCGGAGGGCGCCGAGGTGCAGCGCGCCACCGCCGCCGACGGCCGTTCGCTGGCCCAGCTCATGCTCGACCACATGGCCGCCGAGAACGAGGGAATGACCCCGCTCGGCTCCGTCGGCGCGGTGGTCGGGGCCACGCTCGGGGACGCGGGGGTGAACCTGGCGATCAACGGCCCGCTGCTCGCCCCCGGGATCGGGGCACAGGGCGCGACGCCCGCGGATCTGCCCGGCGTGTTCGGCGCCTCGGTGGGCAATGTGGTGCCCAGCGTGAGCCGCGGCGTACTGAGCCAGGGGCCGGACGTGGAGGGGCTGCGCGAGGCCGCCGAACGGCTCACGGACGAGATCCGGGTAGCCGTGGCGGATAGCTGATCGTGCCACGTAACAGGGTGTTGACTCTTTCCTGACCAAAAACTCGGTAGTTATGCCTGAAATGTCCTGGTCGGCCAAGGCTGACCAGGACTTTTCGTTGGTTCTCGCTGACTCCGGCGGCCTTGGCCGCTAGTCTCCGTCCAGAGCCGACGTACACAAGTTGTCCGTCGCTCACCTGGTGTGGAGCGCTCAGCTTCCTCACCGGTCCGTATCCGACAGATCGACATCCGAGGTGACGTAGGCGTGGCTCTTCCGCCCCTTACCCCTGAACAGCGCGCAGCCGCGCTCGAAAAGGCCGCCGCGGCTCGCCGGGAGCGGGCCGAGGTCAAGAATCGACTCAAGCACTCCGGCGCCTCCCTCCACGAGGTCATCAAGCAGGGCCAGGAGAACGACGTCATCGGCAAGATGAAGGTCTCCGCCCTTCTGGAGTCCCTGCCGGGCGTGGGCAAGGTCCGCGCCAAGCAGATCATGGAGAGGCTCGGCATCTCCGAGAGTCGCCGGGTCCGGGGTCTCGGCTCCAACCAGATCGCATCCCTGGAGCGTGAGTTCGGCGGCAGCGCCGCCTGACGTTCTCAGGCACTCCTGAGAACCTGGATAATCGCTCCATGGCTGCAACATCCCGGGGGACGTCCCCCGTACCCCCGGACGTACGTCCGCGGCTGACCGTGCTCTCCGGCCCCTCCGGGGTCGGCAAGAGCACGGTCGTCGCTCATATGCGCAAGGTCCACCCCGAGGTCTGGCTCTCGGTGTCGGCGACGACCCGCAAGCCGCGCCCCGGCGAGCGCAACGGTGTCCACTACTTCTTCGTGGACAACGAGGAGTTCGACAAGCTGATCGCCAACGGCGAGCTGCTGGAGTGGGCCGAATTCGCGGGCAACCGCTACGGCACGCCCCGCCGCGCCGTGCTCGACCGTCTGGAGGCGGGCGAGCCGGTGCTGCTGGAGATCGATCTCCAGGGTGCCCGGCTGGTCCGGCAGTCGATGCCGGACGCACAGCTGGTCTTCCTGGCCCCGCCGAGCTGGGAGGAGCTGGTCCGCCGGCTCACTGGCCGCGGGACCGAGGCACCCGAGGTGATCGAGCGACGGCTCGCCGCCGCCAAGGTCGAACTGGCCGCCGAGGCCGAGTTCGATACGACGCTGGTCAACACCTCCGTCGAGGATGTGGCCCGTGAGCTGCTAGCCTTGATGCTGGATGTTTCCGGCCACCGTGCCGACAGCGACTGACGAAGTCGGTACGCGCCACCGCGGAACTCCGCACCGTCAAAGATTTCTTTGATCTTTACCCCCTTCGGAAGGCAGAGAGTGTCCTCTTCCATCACCACGCCCGAGGGCATCATCAACCCGCCGATTGATGAGCTCCTCGAGGCCACCGACTCGAAGTACAGCCTCGTGATCTACGCCGCCAAGCGCGCGCGCCAGATCAACGCGTACTACTCGCAGCTCGGCGAAGGTCTCCTGGAGTACGTCGGTCCGCTCGTCGACACCCACGTGCACGAGAAGCCGCTCTCGATCGCGCTCCGCGAGATCAACGCGGGCCTGCTCACCTCCGAGGCCATCGAGGGCCCCGCGCAGTAAGCAGGAATTGCACCTTCACCTCAGGCCCGGCGGCCACGGCTGCCGGGCCTGAGGTGTGTCCGGGGCGACAGCGTCCGACCCGGTGCGGTGAGGCAGCATGGGGGTGTTCGTATCCGAGTGCGGGGAGACGCAGTGGACAAGCCGAAGGTCGTTCTGGGGGTCAGCGGGGGCATCGCCGCGTACAAGGCGTGCGAGCTGCTGCGCCGGCTGACCGAGTCCGGTCACGATGTGCGCGTCGTACCGACCGAGTCGTCGCTGCACTTCGTGGGAGCGGCCACCTGGTCGGCGCTCTCCGGCCACCCGGTGTCCACCGAGGTCTGGAACGACGTCCACGAGGTGCCGCACGTCAGGATCGGGCAGGGCGCCGATCTGGTGGTCGTCGCCCCCGCCACCGCCGACCTGCTCGCCAGGGCGGCCCACGGTCTCGCCGACGACCTGCTCACCAACACGCTCCTCACGGCCCGCTGTCCGGTCGTCTTCGCGCCCGCCATGCACACCGAGATGTGGGAGCACCCCGCCACCCAGGAGAACGTCGCCACCCTGCGCCGCCGGGGCGCCGTCGTCATCGAGCCCGCCGTCGGCCGGCTCACCGGCGTCGACACCGGCAAGGGCCGGCTGCCCGATCCCGGGGAGATCTTCGAGGTCTGCCGCCGGGTGCTGGCCCGCGGGCCCGTCGGACCCGATCTGGCCGGCCGCCATGTGGTGATCAGCGCGGGCGGTACGCGCGAGCCGCTCGACCCGGTGCGCTACCTCGGCAACCGCTCCTCCGGCAAGCAGGGCTACGCCCTGGCCCGTACCGCGGTCGCCCGCGGCGCCCGGGTCACCCTCGTCGAGGCCAACACCGGCCTGCCCGACCCGGCCGGCGCCGACGTGCTGCACGCGGGGACCGCCGTGCAGCTCCGCGAGGCCGTGCTGAAGGCCGCCGCGGACGCCGACGTGGTCGTGATGGCGGCGGCGGTCGCCGACTTCCGCCCCGCCGAGTACGCCCCGGGGAAGATCAAGAAGAAGGACGGCCAGGAGCCCGCGCCCATCACGCTCGTCCGCAACCCCGACATCCTCGCCGAGGTGGCCGGCGAACGCGCCCGTCCCGGTCAGATCGTCGTCGGATTCGCCGCCGAGACCGACGACGTCCTCGCCAACGGCCGGGAGAAGCTCCGCCGCAAGGGCTGTGACCTCCTCGTCGTCAACGAGGTGGGGGAGCGCCGGACCTTCGGCTCGGAGGAGAACGAGGCCGTGGTGCTCGCGGCCGACGGCGGTGAGACCCAGGTGCCGTACGGGCCCAAGGAGGCACTTGCCGACACGGTCTGGGATCTCGTGTCGTCGCGTCTCGGATGAAAATCTTGTTTCACGCCCGCGGCCGGGCCGAAACCCTTGAAATATGGGCGTAAATGGCATTGCCCGAGGGGGACCGGCCCGCGCCGGCGGGCCGTGCCGGAGGTCACAGAACTCCCAAAGGACGAGACACGTTGTCCGCCGGACGGAAGCGACCGATAAACTGGCGCCGGACCATGCCGGGCGCAGCTCCCGGCCGTCCGCCAAATGATCAGCCAGCAGCCGCTGCAACCCCAGGGAGCGATGTGTCCCGCCGTCTCTTCACCTCGGAGTCCGTCACCGAGGGTCACCCCGACAAGATCGCTGACCAGATCAGCGACACCATTCTCGACGCGCTGCTCCGCGAGGACCCCCGGTCCCGCGTCGCCGTCGAGACCTTGATCACCACCGGTCTGGTGCATGTTGCGGGTGAGGTCACGACCAAGGCCTACGCCGACATCCCGACCCTCGTACGCAACAAGGTCCTGGAGATCGGCTACGACTCCTCCAAGAAGGGCTTCGACGGCGCCTCCTGCGGTGTCTCGGTGTCCATCGGGGCGCAGTCTCCCGACATCGCGCAGGGCGTCGACACCGCGTACGAGAAGCGGGTCGAGGGCGACGAGGACGAGCTCGACAAGCAGGGCGCCGGCGACCAGGGCCTGATGTTCGGCTACGCCTGCGACGAGACGCCCGAGCTGATGCCGCTCCCGATCTACCTCGCGCACCGGCTCTCCCGTCGGCTCTCCGAGGTCCGCAAGAACGGGACCATCCCGTACCTGCGCCCCGACGGCAAGACCCAGGTCACCATCGAGTACGACGGCGACAAGGCCGTCCGTCTCGACACGGTCGTCGTCTCCTCGCAGCACGCCAGCGACATCGACCTCGACTCGCTGCTCGCGCCCGACATCCGCGAGTTCGTCGTCGAGCACGTGCTCGGGCAGCTGATCGAGGACGGCATCAAGCTGGACACCGACGGCTACCGGCTGCTGGTCAACCCGACCGGGCGCTTCGAGATCGGCGGCCCGATGGGCGACGCCGGTCTGACCGGTCGCAAGATCATCATCGACACCTACGGCGGCATGGCCCGCCACGGCGGCGGCGCCTTCTCGGGCAAGGACCCGTCGAAGGTGGACCGCTCGGCCGCGTACGCCATGCGCTGGGTCGCCAAGAACGTCGTCGCCGCGGGCCTCGCCGCCCGTTGCGAGGTGCAGGTCGCGTACGCGATCGGCAAGGCCGAGCCGGTCGGTCTGTTCGTCGAGACGTTCGGCACCGCCGCCGTCGACACCGAGAAGATCGAGCACGCCATCGGCGAGGTCTTCGACCTCCGCCCGGCCGCGATCATCCGCGACCTCGACCTGCTCCGCCCGATCTACGCCCAGACCGCGGCCTACGGCCACTTCGGCCGTGAGCTTCCCGACTTCACCTGGGAGCGCACCGACCGCGTGGACGCGCTGCGCGCGGCGGCCGGGCTGTAGGACTGCCGCCTTTTCCGTCCGCACGCCGGGGCCCGGACACCGCACACGGTGTCCGGGCCCCGGCGCGTCCGGCCTCCGGTACCGCCTCGACGGGGCCACTGTCAGTGCTGTCTGGTAGGAATTTGGCTGTGAGCAGCGAGAACGAGCGATCCGCGGACTCCGGCGACGGGGCCCCGGAGCAGCTTGCGCTGATCCGGGAGACAGTACGGAAGGCCAAGGTGCCGCGGGCCAAGCCGCGGACCTGGCGCGGCGCCGCACTCGCCAAGGAGCTGCCCGTCGCCCGGGTGCTGGTCAACAAGGGCGTTCTCCATCTCGACCAGTACTTCGACTACGCGGTGCCCGAGGAGCTCGACGCCGAGGCCCAGCCCGGAGTGCGGGTGCGGGTCCGCTTCGGGGCCGGGGGACGCAATGTGCGCGGTGGCCGGCGCGAGGGCGGCGGGCTGATCGACGGCTTCCTCGTCGAGCGGCTCGCCGAATCGGACTACACGGGTGCCCTCGCGGCACTCGCCTACGTCGTGTCGCCCGAACCGGTGCTGGGCCCGGAGCTGCTCGCGCTCTCGCGGGCCGTCGCCGACCGCTACGCGGGCAGCCTCGCCGATGTCCTCCAGCTCGCCGTGCCGCCCCGGAACGGCAGGGCCGAGTCCAGGCCCTCGCCCGAGCCGCTGCCACCGCCGCCCGCACCGTCGGTGGGGAGCTGGGCGCGGTACGCACAGGGGCCGGCGTTCCTGCGGTCGCTGGCCGAGGGCGGTGCGCCCCGGGCCGTATGGACCGCGCTGCCCGGACCCCACTGGCCCGAGGAGATCGCCAGGGCCATGGCCGCCACCCTGGCATCCGGGCGCGGCGCCCTCGTCGTCGTCCCCGACGGCCGGACCGCGGGGCGGGTGGATGCCGCGCTCACCGAGCTGCTCGGCCCCGGGCGCCACGCGCTGCTGACCGCCGACTCCGGACCGGAGAAGCGGTACCGGGAGTGGCTCGCCGTGCGACGCGGCTCGGTACGGGCGGTCGTCGGGACGAGAGCGGCGATGTTCGCACCGGTCGCCGACCTCGGCCTGGTCGCCGTCTGGGACGACGGGGACTCCAGCCACAGCGACGACAACGCCCCCTTCCCGCACGTCCGCGAGGTGCTCGAACTGCGGGCCGCGCACGGCCGCTGCGCGTTCCTGCTCGGTGGTACGAACTGCACGGTGGAGGCCGCCCAGCTGGTGGAGAGCGGCTGGGCGCTGCCGCTGCGCGCGGACCGGGAGCAGCTGCGGATCGCGGCGCCCCTGGTGCGTACCGTCGGCGACGGGGAGCTGGCGCGGGACGGCGCCGCGAGGGCCGCGCGGCTGCCCAGCCTGGCCTGGCAGACGGTACGGGACGGGCTGCGCAGCGGCCCCGTGCTGATCCAGGTGCCGCGCCGCGGATACGTGCCGCGGCTGGCCTGTGAGCGCTGCCGCGAGCCCGCTCGGTGCCGGCACTGCGCGGGCCCGCTCGAAGCGCCGGACCAGCGGGATCTCGACTGTGCCTGGTGCGGTCGGGCTGAGACCGCCTGGCACTGCGTCGCCTGCGGCTCCAACCGGCTGCGGGCCAGGGTCGTCGGCGCCCGCCGGACAGCCGAGGAGCTCGGCCGGGCGTTCCCGGCCGTGCCGGTGCGGACGTCCGGCCGTGATCAC
>NZ_JBEXPH010000063.1:0-43992 GCF_040611955.1 Streptomyces sp. NPDC006510
CTCGGCCTCGCCGACGACCAGGCCGCCCGGGCCCTGGGCCGCGCCGCCGCCACCCGCACCCCGCTGGCCCACCACCACACCGGCGGCGGGGCCGGCCTGGCCGCGCTGATCCCTCCCGACCGCGCCGAGGCGCACGCCCGCGCCCTCCTCGCCCCGCTCACCGAGCCGCTGACCGAGACCCTGCGGTGCTGGCTGAGCCTGCACGGCAGCTGGGACCGCACGGCCACGGCCCTGCGGATCCACCGCAATACGGTCCGCCAGCGCATCGCCCGCTGCGCGGCCCTGCTGGACGCGGACCTGGACGACATGGACGTACGAACGGAGCTGTGGTTCGCGCTGCGGGTGCGGTGAGCGGCGTCCGCTACCGAAGGCCGAGGCAGGACAGCCGGTCGCGCGAGGTGTCGTGGGTGGCGGTGAGCAGGGCGGCGAGGGCGCCCGGACGACACGCCCTACGGGCCTTCGATGCCGATGACCGTGCCGAACGGGTCGCGGAGCTGTGCGATGCGGCGGCCCGGCTCGATCGCCAGGGGCCCGCGGTGGTGCTCGCAGCCTGCGGCCAGCAGCCGCTCCCGGACCGTGTCGAGGTCGGCCACGTTCCAGTACACGACCGGGCTGCCGCCCCTCGGGTTGCGCGCGTCGTCGGCGGGGTGGAAGCCGAGCTCGACCCCGCCGGTCTCCACCCAGGCGTAGACCGCGCCCGTGTCGCCGACATCGACCCGCACCGGGACGCCGAGCAGCTCCCCGTACCACCGCGCGGACGCCTCGGGGCTGTCCGCGAAGACCATCACGGTGCGTACGCCCTCGAACATGATCCACCCCCGAAAAGGCTCACCCTATGCGCGCGACCCGGGGCGCCCGCGGCCGATCATGCCGGGCGGGCGTTCGCGCCGGTGTGCACGGGAGCGCCGCGATCTTCGCAGCGGGCTTCGAGCGCCCCCGATTCCGCCTGTCTGCGCAGGTCGCGGCCGTGCCACGCTGCTGATGACCAGGGCACGGAACCCTGGTCACCGTCAGGAGAAGAGGTTTCCGCCATGCATCGCATCAGCGCGCTCACCGTCACCTCGATCGCCTTGGCCCTGGGACTCGGCGCCGGACCCGTCGCGGTCGCCGCCGCCGAGAACGCCGCGGTCGGGGGCGCCAGGGCTTCCTACAGCTGCAGCCCCGGGTATTTCTGTATCTACAGCGACTGGAACGGAGGTGGCACCCGCTGCCAGTGGTCGGACAAGCGGCGGGCGAATACCGCCGACGACTGCTCCTTCATCCAGCGCGGCCAGAACGTCCGCTCCGTGTGGAACGCGACCGGGCACAAGGTGCAGTACTACACCCAGACCAACTACAACTCCCGGGTCGGATCCACCCCTGCCGGAAAGGGCGGCAACCTCCAGGGGAACTACCAGATCCGCTCCTTCAAGCCCCAGTAGACGGCGGCAGACACGACAGGAGTCCTTCCCGGCCGGTGGCCGGGGAGGACTCTTCGCGTGTCCGCGGCCGGACGGGCCGGACGGGCCGCGCGGGCGTGCTGCGCATCACCCTGGACAGCGCCGGTGACTCTTGGGTAACTTTTAAACCATCTGAGCAAGCGCTTAGCCAGTCCGGCCGAAGCCCGCCCGAAGCTGACCAAGGAGGCACCCCCGTGCGCCGTACGGTATTCAACGAGGACCACGAGGCGTTCCGGGAGACCATCCGCGCCTTCATCGAGGCCGAGGTCGCCCCCGTCTACGACGAGTGGTTCGCGGCCGGCCAGGTGCCCCGCGACTTCTACTACAAGCTCGCCGAGCTGGGCATATTCGGGATCGAGGTGCCGGAGGAGTTCGGCGGCGCCGGGGTCGAGTCCTTCAAGTTCGAGGCGATCATCTCCGAGGAGTGCGCCCGCGCGGCCGTCAACTTCGGCGGCTCCGGCGTGCATGTGCTGCTCTGCCTGCCGTACATCAAGGCGTACGCCACCGAGGAGCAGAAGAAGCGCTGGCTGCCGGACTTCGTCACCGGCAGGACGATGTACGCCATCGCCATGACCGAGCCGGGCACCGGTTCCGATCTGGCCGGCATGAAGACCACCGCCAAGCTCTCCGAGGACGGCACGCACTACATCCTCAACGGCGCCAAGACGTTCATCACCGGTGGCGTCCACGCCGACCGGGTCATCGTCTGCGCCCGTACCGACGCGCCCAGGGCGGACGACCGCCGGCACGGCATCTCGCTCCTCGTCGTCGACACCAAGGCCGAGGGCTACTCGGTCGGCCGCAAGCTCGACAAGCTTGGCCTGCGCACCTCCGACACCGCCGAGCTGGCCTTCGTCGACGTCAAGGTGCCGGTCGAGGACCTCCTCGGTGAGGAGAACAAGGGCTTCTCCTACCTCGGCCAGAACCTGCCGCAGGAGCGCCTCGGCATCGCCGTCGGCGCGTATGCCCAGGCCAAGGCGGCCGTCCGGTTCGCCCAGAGTTACGTGACCGAGCGCACCGTCTTCGGCAAGACCGTCGCGTCCTTCCAGAACACCAAGTTCGAGCTGGCCGCCTGCCAGGCCGAGGTGGACGCCGCCGAGGCCGTCTGCGACCGCGCCATCGAGGCCCACGACGCCGGCGAGCTGACCGCCGCCGAGGCCGCCTCCGCGAAGCTGTTCTGCACCGAGGTCGCGCACCGCGTCATCGACCGCTGCCTCCAACTGCACGGCGGCTACGGCTACATGAACGAGTACCCGATCGCCCGCCTGTACGCGGACAACCGGGTCAACCGCATCTACGGCGGCACCAGCGAGGTCATGAAGTCGATCATCGCCAAGTCCATGGGCCTGTGAGAGCGGCTACGTTCGTTCCATGAGCGCAGCACTCGACTCCCTGCTCGATCTGCTCGACCTTGAGCAGATCGAGCGGGACATCTTCCGGGGTACGAGCCGTTCGGCGGTCGTGCCCCGCGTCTTCGGCGGCCAGGTCGCGGCCCAGGCCCTGGTCGCCGCGGGCCGCACCGTCCCCGCCGACCGGACCGCCCACTCCCTGCATTCCTACTTCCTGCGGATGGGCGACCCGGGCGCGCCGATCGTCTACAGCGTCGACCGCATCCGCGACGGCCGCTCCTTCACCACCCGGCGGGTCGTCGCCGTCCAGCACGGCCAGCCGATCTTCCACCTCTCCGCCTCGTTCCAGACGTACGAGGAGGGCCTGGAGCACCAGGCGGCCATGCCGCCCGCCCCGGACCCGGAGACGCTGCCCACGGCGGCGCAGCTGCTGCCCCGGTACGCGGACCGCTTCAGCGAGCCGGGGGTCGTGGACCGGCTGATCGAGGCGCGGGCCGCGGTCGACCTGCGGTACGTGGACGCCCCGCCCTTCGGCAGCGTCGGCGAACCGCGCGAGCCCCGCTCCCAGGTGTGGTTCCGCACCAACGGCAAGCTCGCGGACGATCCGCTGCTCCATGTCTGCATGGCGACGTACGTCTCCGACATGACGCTGCTCGACTCGGTGCTCCTCGCCCATGGGCGCGGGGGCTGGACGGTCGGCGACGTGGTCGGCGCGAGCCTGGACCACGCGATGTGGTTCCACCGGCCGTTCCGGGCCGACGAATGGCTGCTGTACGACCAGGAGTCGCCGTCCGCGTCCGGCGGGCGCGGGCTCGGTCAGGCCAGGATCTACACGCAGGACGGCCGGCTGGCGATCACCGTCATCCAGGAGGGTGTGGTCCGCGTCCCCCGGGACTGACGCGCCCGGCGCCGGCGGGCCGCGGACCGCCGGTTCGGACATACTCCGCACCATGAACGACGAGACCACCAGTGTCCGGAAAAGCGGTGGCGGGGAGTCCACGTTCACGGTCATCGTCGCGGCGGCCGCCAATCTCGGCATCGCCGTGGCGAAGGCCGTCGCCGGGCAGATCAGCGGATCGAGCGCGATGCTCTCCGAGGCGGCGCACTCGGTCGCCGACACGGTCACCGAACTGATGCTGCTCACCGCGCTGAAACGCAGCGGGAAGCCCCCGGACGAGGAACACCCGCTGGGCTACGGCCCCGAGCGCTACATCTGGGCGTTGCTCGCCTCCGTGGCCACGTTCATCGGCGGTGCGGTCTTCTCCGTCCACGACGGCATCCACACCCTCACGGCGGGCGAGGAGCCGGGCGATCCGCTCGTCTCGTACATCGTGCTCGGTGTGGCCTTCCTGATGGAGGGCTACTCACTGCGCACCGGGCTCCGGCAGGTCCACGGCGAGGCCGCGCGGCTCCGGGTGCCCGTCCGGCGCTACCTCCGCCAGACGCCCGACACCGCGGTCAAGGCCGTGGTGATGGAGGACTCGGCGGCGCTGGCGGGTCTGCTGCTCGCCGCGGGCGGACTGCTCGGCGGCCAGCTGACCGGTTCCGGGGTCTGGGACGGCATCGCGTCGATCCTGATCGGTCTGCTGCTGGTGTACGTCGCCTGGGTGCTGGGCCGGTCCAACGCCCAGCTGCTGATCGGCCGTCCGGTGCCGAAGCCGGTGCGCGCCGGCATCCGTGAGGAACTGCTCTCCGTCCCGCACATCGTCGACGTACTGGAACTCACCACGCTCGTCCAGGGCCCGGCCGAGGTCCTGGTCGCCGCGAAGATCGACTTCCGGGACGCCTCGACCGCCGAGCAGATCGAGTGGGCGTGCGAGGAGGCGGACGAGCAGCTGCGGGAGCGCTATCCGTCGATCCGCCGGGTGTACCTGGACCCGACCCCGGGCCTGAAGCAGCGGCGGCGCGGGGCGGGCGGGGCCGGTACCTGATCAGTTCGACCGGGCCAGTGTCCGCAGTTCCTCGGCGGACATGCGCTCCGCGCGGGCGGCGAGGTGGTCCTGGACGGTCTTGTGCAGGAAGGCGTGGCCGTCCCCCGCACGGCGCATGATCGCCCGGTCGGTCGCGTAGTCGAGGAATCCCCGCTGGAGGTGGTTCACCACCGGCGACCCCAGGAGCGGGACGGGCGTCTGGGTGGCGCGGACCATGGCCCGATAGAACAGATTCGGCCTGCTGTCGGGGTTCCCCGCCTCGTACCCGCTCATCCACCGCATGGCGCGGAACATCCTGTACATCCATGACGGCAGGAGTTGCCTGACCACGTCGTCCGGTGCCTGAAGGACGACGTGCGAGGGATCGTGCGCGTAGTACACCGTCGCGTGGACCAGGCTCAGGGTCCGGGCGAGCCGCAGCAGATCGGCCAGCACCTGGCCGGCGGGGCGTTCCGGCGTGATCGGCCGGCCGCGCAGGGTCCGGTCGCGGTGGATCATGCGCTCGATGTAGGCGTCGAAGATGCGGCCCCTGCGCTCCCCCGCGTCGCCGGAGGCCGCGACCTCGTTCTCGTCCACTCCCTCGTAGGCGAAGACGGCGACGCCCAGCATGAGCGGTGTGGTCAGCAGCCGGGCCAGCACCGGATCCGCGGCCGCCGCTGCCGCCAGGCCGCGCAGCTGTCCGCCCGCGCTGTTGAGCAGGGCGTGCACGGCCGCGACTTCGAGGGGCTGTACGGAGACCGCGCCGTTGACGGTGAGCCGTTCCGCCAGTTCGTCGTAGTCGGCCGAACGGCACGAGACGGCGACCGGGCAGCGCGGGTACTGCTCGGCGGAGAGCAGCTCGTTGATCGCGCGGACGCAGTCGGCGCGCAGGTGCGGGGCGGCCTCGTCGAGCCCGTCCAGGACCAGGGTGATGCCGTTGTCCCGCAGCAGCGCGAGGCCGGTCGCCCGGGAGACCCGGTACCGGCTGTGCAGCTCGTCGAGGACCCAGCGCGCGAGCGGTCCGCCGTGCCAGTCCGTCAGCAGCAGGAAGGCCGGGACGGGTGCGGTTTCGTCCCGCTCGGCGGCCTCGACCAGCTTCTCGGTCAGTTCGAGCATCCGCGAGGTCTTGCCGGCGCCGGGGGCGCCCAGGACGAGAAGCTGAGCGTTGTGGCGGTCGAAGACCTCGTCGATCCGGGTCCCCGCGGCCAGCGGCACCCCGCTTTCCTGCCCGCCGGTGATGAGCCGGGGCGCGCCCCAGGGGTCGTGCACGGCCGCCTGCTGCTCGGCCAGGCCCAGCTCGATCCGCACCGACCGCTCCCAGCTCCGGTCCGCACCGTCCGTCCAGCTGCGGCGCACGGCGTGCAGCAGGGCCGCGCGCGCCCTGGTCCGTTCGTCGGCGCCCGGCTCGGGGGCCTCGTCCGTCGGCACCAGGCTGCGCAGATACACGATGTAGAGGAGCAGACCCACCAGCACGAAGGCGACGCCCGCGCCCACGACGAGCGTCCGGCGGTCCTCGCCGGCGAAGCCCTTGTAGATGTCGGGCAGCAGTCCGGCGGCGAGTTCCTGAAGAAGGAAGAGAGCCAGCAGGATGAACAGCCCGGCGAGAACCGACATCGGCCCGCTCCTGCGGGGCCGCTGCCCCGGTGTAAACATGCGCCCCCCACGACACTGGACATTCGTGGCGCAGAGTAGCAACTGTGCGGGCGGGTCGTGGAGTTACGGACCCGGGTCCGGGCCGGGGAACGCGCCCGGCCCGCGTCGTACGCCCGTACCGCCCGGATCAGCCCTGGCTCAGCCCCGCCGCGTCCAGCAGGTACTCCGTCATCGGGTCGTAGAACCGCGGGTCCAGCACATGGTCGTCCAGCGGGACGGCCACCTGGAGCGTCCCCTCCGCCTCGCCGAGGAAGAGCGCCGGGTCGTTGCAGTCCGCGTACCCCACCGCGTCCAGCCCGCGCTGCGCCGCGCACCCCGCCCAGCCGTGGTCGGCGACGACCAGGTCCGGCAGCGGGCGGCCCTCGCGCTCCAGGCCGTCCAGGATCGCGGCCATCGGGGCGGGCGAGTGCGTGTGCCAGAGGGTCGCGCCGCGCTCCTGCACCGCGACGTCCGCGAACTGGAACACCATGCCCTCGTCGGCGATCAGCCCCGAGGGGATCCGTACGATCTCGCATCCGGCGGCCCGCAGCGCGTCCGCGGTCTGCCGGTGCACATCGAGGAGCCCGCCCGGGTGCCCGGTCGCGAACAGCACCCGCTCCGACCCCGCCGCCGCCTTCCGCAGCCGCGCCGCCATCCGCTCCAGGGCGTCGACCGTCAGCTCCGGGTCGATGGTGTCCTGCCCGAACCGGTGCTCCGGGTCGTCGCTGACCCCGCAGCGCTCGGCCATCACCGCCAGCACGTCCTGCTCGTCGCGCCACCGGTCGCCGAGCTCCAGACCCAGCCAGTAGTGGCGGTCGCCGTTGGCGAGCTTGCGGTAGTGGGAGAGGTTGTTGTCGCGCGGTGTGGCGACGTCTCCCGCCACACGCGTGCGGACGAGGTGTTCGACGAGGGCGGCGCGGCTGGGTATCGGCATGAACCCATTGTGCCGTCAGGTGTGCGCAGTGTGCCGGGTGTCTCGCACGACGGACCGATCGGCCCGGCCCGCCGGTCAGGGCAGCCGGGTCGAATTCGTGATCTTCTTCAGGTGGTAGTACTGGGCGACGCACTGCGCCGGCCACGCCCGCCGGCCGTCGTTGCCGAACGGCTCCAGCATCCCGCTGACCGATACCGGCGTGTACGGGAGCACCTGGGCGCCGCGCGCCGCCCCGTCCCTCAGCGAGCGGTCCTGGCGGTCCCAGCGCTGGGCGCGCACGTCCATCTGCCGTTCCAGCCGGAGCAGCGGGACGGCGAGGCCGACGCAGGTCGCGGCGCACACGACTCCGGCGGCCGTCGCCGTCGCCGCGCGGATCCCCCACCTGCCGGCCCGCAACGCCCGTCCCGACAGTGCGCCGACGCCGACCAGGAGCAGCACGTACAACAGGAGGAAGTCGCCCCAGACGCGCGACGCGGTCCCCACGCTCGCCCCGAAGGCGGGGTAGGCGACGACGATGCAGAGGTAGCCGGAGACCAGGAAGGCGAGGAATCCGACGAGAACCAGGAGGAGCGGCCTGCGGCGCAGGGACCCGTCCGGCCCGTCCGTTCCCCGCTCGCCTCCGCGCACCAGCAGGCCCAGCAGCACGCCGACGGCGACCGCTCCCAGGTACTGCCAGGTCGTGAAGATCGTCCCCAGGACGTGCCCGAACGCCCGCAGCGTCGTGGTCAGCGCCTCCGGGCCGAACATGGAGGCGCTGTCGGCGCCGAACCGTTCACGCCGGGCACGTGCGCCGGGCGACAGGTACAGGATGGCCGTCCCGACGGCGACCCCGGCGAAGGCGACCACGCACCAGACGCGCGTACGGGTCCGGTCGGCCCCGGGAAGGGCCCACCGGCTCATCAGAAGGACGGCGGCAAGCACGACGAACGCGACGACCGACGTCTCCTCCGACAGGGTGCCGATGAAGATCCCCGCCAGGTACGCGACGCCCAGCGCGAAGTCGCGTCCCCGCCGTGTCCGTGCGCGCAGCAGCGGGATCACGGCGGCGCAGGCCAGCACCGGTGCGACGGTGTGCGAGACGGAGGAGGCGGGCCAGTAGAACGCCTTGTACGGGTTGGGCGACGCGAGGAAGAAGATCGCCGCCGCCGTCGCGCCCACCAGCAGCGCCAGCCCGCGTGGCGCGGTCAGCCCGGCCCTCTTGAGCGCGGCGGCGATCAGCGCCCAGAGGATGCCCAGCATGAGCACCCCGCTGACCAGGGCGAACCATCGGTGGCCCGGGACGCCGAAGGATCCGTACCCGATGACGAGCAGCGCGTTGGCGACGCGTCCGTTGTCGTGGAGGAAGAACTTCCCGATCATCCCGGAGGCGCCCTCGTCCCGTACGACCGGGAGGAAGCACCAGTCGTCCCCTCCCGGGCGGACCAGCCGGCCGATCCAGAAGGCCGCGCCGAGCAGGGCGAGCGGCAGCAGGGCAAGGCCCGACGTCCCGATCGCCGCCCACCGCCGCGCGGGGCCCGGACGGGCTTCCGGCTGGGGGGATTCCTCACTCTCCGCCTGTGTGCCGGCGGATTTCGACGTGTCCATGGTCATGTGCACTGGTGCCCTCCGTACGTTGCTCGCGTCCTGCGCGCCAAGAAGCTCAGGCGGTGTGGGTTCACGGTGTGGTGTGTCCGGTACTGCTCTCGGCCGGGCCGCCGCCCTGTCTGGCGAGGGCGGCACCGGAGTCGATGGCCCAGCGGGCGAGCAGGAACGAGAAGGGGGTGGCGAGGATCCCCGCGGCCACCGCGGCGATGTTCTTGTCCATGCCCAGCCCGCTCACGCCGAGGTAGAGCAGAATTCCGGTGAGTACGAGATTGACGACGCTCGACAGGGGATACCGGACGAAGGCGTGCCAGGTCGGCTTCGTGCGGCAGGTGATGCAGGAGTTGAGCAGGAATGATCCCACGACGCTGACCGCGTATCCGATGACATGCGCGGCCAGATAGGGAATCCATGCATTCAGCGAGGCGTATACCGCCAGATATACCGCCGTATTGATGATTCCGATCAACCCGAATTCGATGAACTGGCGTACGGTGCGCCTCCTCGATACCCCGAGCGCGGTCGCCCCGGTGCGTCGCGCCGACGATCTCCCGCCCCCGGGGGCGGACGGCCCCGAACACACCCCTGCCGGAATATCGACCGGGAGGACGTGCGGAGATTCGTTCGTCTCCCGCACCAGGTAGTGCGGGCGGCGTTTCGACTCGGAGTAGATCCGTCCCACGTATTCGCCGATGACGCCGAGCGTGGCGAGCTGGATTCCGCCGAGCGCCACGACGGCGGTCAGCAGGGTGGTGTAGCCGGGTACGACGACACCGTGGAGCACGACGCCGACGATGGTCCACACGGCGTATCCCAGTGCCGCCAGCGCGAGCGCGAGGCCGATGTGGATGGCCAGGCGCAGCGGATGACTGTTGAAGGAGATCAGCCCGTCGATCCCGTAGTTGAGCAGGCGTCTGCCGCCCCACTTCGAACGTCCCGCCGCGCGCTGGATGTTCCGGTAGGTGAAACCGACGGTGTCGAAGCCGATCCAGGAGAAGATCCCCTTGGAGAACCGGTTGGTCTCGGGCAGCGCGAGCACGGCGTCCACGGCGGTGCGCGACAGCAGCCTGAAGTCGCCCTCGCCGTCGACGACCTCGACGTCCATGCACCGGCCCATGGCCCGGTAGTAGAGGGCGCTGAGAAAGGTACGCAGGGCGCCTTCTCCCGCGCGGTCGCGCCGCGCGACGACCTGGTCGTAGCCGCGCTGCCGCAACTCCAGCATGCGGGGCAGCAGTTCGGGCGGGTGCTGGAGGTCGGCGTCCATGAGGACGACGGCGTCGCCGCGGGACATGCGCAGTCCGGCGAGCAGGGCGGCCTCCTTGCCGAAATTGCGGCTGAAGGAGGTGTAGCGGACCCGCCGGTCCGCGGTGGCGAGCGAGCCGATCCGGAGCCTGGTCCGGTCGCTGCTGCCGTCGTCGACATAACAGATCTCGAAGGTCCGCCGAGTCGGTTCGAGGGCGGAGATCAACGCACGGTGGAATACCTCGATGACCTCGTCCTCATTGAAACAGGGGACAACGATCGAAACCTGACATGTTTTCATTTAAATTCCCCATCAGGCGTGGGCGGGACAGCTCAAACCATAAGCCTGGGGACCTCGCGGCAATGCGACCGACGGAGCTCATCGAGGAAAAGGAAAGGGAATATGAGGAGACACCTCACCCCTTTCACATCAATTCATATATTCAAGGCCGAGCGGAAATCACGGACACACCCGCCGGACGCCCGCCGACACGCCCTACGCGCGGGCCGCCGCCTCGAACGCCCCGCGCGCCAGCCGGTGCAGCAGCGCCGCCGTGTCCGCGCGGTCCGGCTGCGCGCCGGGGCGGCCCAGGTGCGGGGTCGAGTTCAGCAGGCCGAAGACGGCATGGACGGCGGCGCGGGCCTCGTGCTCGGGCAGGTCCGGGTACATCTCGCGGACCACCTCCACCCACACCTCGACGTACTGCCGCTGGAGCTGGCGGACCCGCTTGCGGTCGGCGTCCCGCAGACGGTCCAGCTCGCGGTCGTGGAGGGTGATCAGAGGGCGGTCGTCGAGGGCGAAGTCGATGTGCCCCTCGATGAGCGCGTCGAGCAGGGCCTGCGGGGAGCTGCCCTCGCAGGCCGCGTCCTCCGACACGCGCAGCTGCCCGCCCGCCAGCAGCCGCTCGCTGATGCCGACCAGCAGCTCGGCGAGCATCGCGTCCTTGCCGGGGAAGTGCCGGTAGAGCCCGGGGCCGCTGATGCCGACGGCGGCACCTATCTCGTCGACACCGACGCCGTGGAAACCGCGCTCGGCAAAGAGGCGGGCGGCCTCCTTGAGGATCTGCTCGCGGCGCGTGGGGGCGTCCGTCCTCGTGGTCATGGATTCGATTCTAGACAGTCCGGTTAGCGAACGTTAACCAGCACGTGGCCGCGCCCACAGCGTCACCGCGCGCAGCAGCCACTCCACCGGCCCGAGCCGGTACCGGCGCATCAGCCACCCGCTGAGCGCGAGCTGGCCGGCATACAGCACGAGCGCCCCGCAGACCGCCGCCGCGGCGCCCGTGCGGCCGTACAGCCCGAGGCCGTACCCGGAGAAGACGAGGGCCATGACGAGGGACTGGGCCAGGTAGTTGGTCAGCGCCATCCGCCCGGCGGGCGCCAGGACCCGGGCCGTCGCGGCACCGCGCGGTGTGGTGAACCACAGCAGCAGCCCGGTGGCGTACGCGGCCGAGAGCGCCGGGGCCGCGACCGTACCGACCGCCAGGCCCAGCAGCACCCAGCGCTCCGACAGCGGCCCCACGAGCCCCGCGGCGGAGAAGACCGCCCCGGGAACTCCGATCGCGAGACCCGTCAGGCAGATGCGGCGCAGCCGCGCCCGGTCGGCGAGCGCGGCCGGGCCGAGCCACTGCCGCCGACCGGCCACGAATCCCATGAGAAAGGCGGCGACGACGAACCCGCCCATCAGCGGAACGGCCGCGAGCAGGTCGGGCAGCGCCCGGACGTTGGCGCCGACGACCTCGGCAAATCCGCCCCGGTAGGCGGCGGTCGGCTCGGCCTTCACCGTGGCGGATTCGCCCAGCTCACCGGGGTCGAGCAGCGACACCCCGAGCCCGAGCAGCAGCAGGAGGCCGCCGGCGACGCCGAACACCCACAGCGCCGCCCGCCGGACCGTGGCGGGCCCGGCGTTCCGGACGGCCGACAGGACCAGTCCGAACAGGGCGTAGATCATGAGGATGTCGCCGGTGTACAGCAGCACCGCGTGCGCGAACCCGAGCACGAGGAGCGCGGCCAGCCGCCGCGACATCCGGGGCGCGAAGCGTGCCCCGGCTCGGGCGGCCGAGTCCATCTGGAGGGTGAAGCTGTACCCGAAGAGGAAGGAGAAGAGCAGGTAGAACTTCGACTGCGCGAGAAGGACGACCAGCCATTGCACGGCTCCGTCCACCGCGTGCACCCCCGCGAGTCCGTCCCTGGCGCCGGGAGGTCCGGCGGTCGTCATGAGATTCACGACCAGGATCCCGGCGAGCGCGAACCCTCGTAGGGCGTCCACTTCGAGAATGCGCGGCCTCCCGGCCGCTCCCCCGGCCGCCCCTCCGTCCACACCCGGCACCGTCTGCGACTGCTGCGTCATCCGCCGTTTCCCCCGCCCGAAGCCCTTCGCCGGTCGGCGACCGGCTCCGCTCCGGGTCAGCGAGCGGTGCGGGCCATTATTCCGGCCGCTCCGCGCGGGCCGCCGCCCGCGCGTCGGTCGTACTTGGCCGATACCCGCCGAAAGCACCGCGGACAGCTACCGAAAGCGCCGCGGGCACCGGCCGAGCGCCCTGGACAAGGCTGTTAGCGCTCGTTAACCTGAAGTCGGACGTTAACGTTCACTAACTACTGCGGTACGGGCAAGGGGGCTCGACACGATGCAGCAGGCACCGGTGCTGGCGAGCGCGGCCGATCCCGCCTCCGAGGCCTGGAAGGCCAACGAGGCGGCGCATCACGCGCTCGCCGACGAGCTGCGTGAGCGGCTCGCCACGGCCAGGCTCGGCGGGGGTGAGAAGGCCCGCGCCCGGCATGTGGCGCGCGGCAAGCTGCTGCCCAGGGACCGGGTGGACACCCTGCTCGACCCGGGTTCCCCCTTCCTGGAGCTGGCCCCGCTGGCGGCCGAGGGGCTGTACGGCGGCGCCGCCCCGGCGGCCGGGGTGATCGCCGGGATCGGCCGGGTCAGCGGCCGGGAGTGCGTGATCGTCGCCAATGACGCGACCGTCAAGGGCGGCACGTACTACCCGATGACGGTGAAGAAGCACCTCCGGGCCCAGGAGGTGGCGCTGGAGAATCGCCTCCCCTGCCTCTATCTGGTCGACTCGGGCGGCGCGTTCCTGCCGATGCAGGACGAGGTCTTCCCGGACCGGGAGCACTTCGGGCGGATCTTCTACAACCAGGCCCGGATGTCGGGGGCCGGCATTCCGCAGATCGCGGCGGTGCTGGGTTCGTGCACGGCGGGCGGGGCGTACGTCCCCGCGATGAGCGACGAGGCCGTGATCGTCCGCAACCAGGGCACGATCTTCCTGGGCGGTCCGCCGCTGGTGAAGGCCGCGACCGGCGAGGTCGTGACGGCGGAGGAGCTGGGCGGCGGCGAGGTGCACTCCCGCACGTCGGGGGTGACCGACCATCTCGCCGAGGACGACGCGCACGCACTGCGGATCGTGCGGAACATCGTGGCCACCCTGCCGGACCGGGGCGCGCTGCCGTGGTCCGTGCGCCCCGTCGACGAGCCGAAGGTCGACCCTGCGGGGCTGTACGGCGCCGTCCCGGTCGACTCCCGCACCCCGTACGACGTACGGGAGGTGATCGCCCGGGTCGTCGACGGCTCGCGGTTCGCCGAGTTCAAGGCCGAGTACGGGACGACGCTGATCACCGGCTTCGCCCACATCCACGGCCACCCGGTCGGGATCGTCGCCAACAACGGCATCCTGTTCTCCGAGTCCGCCCAGAAGGGCGCCCACTTCATCGAGCTGTGCGATCAGCGCGGCATTCCGCTGGTCTTCCTGCAGAACATCTCCGGCTTCATGGTCGGGCGGGACTACGAGGCCGGCGGCATCGCCAAGCACGGCGCCAAGATGGTCACGGCGGTCGCCTGCACCCGCGTACCCAAGCTGACCGTCGTGGTCGGCGGTTCGTACGGGGCGGGCAACTACTCCATGTGCGGCCGGGCCTACTCCCCCCGCTTCCTGTGGATGTGGCCCAACGCGAAGATCTCCGTGATGGGCGGCGAGCAGGCCGCGTCCGTCCTCGCGACGGTCAAGCGCGACCAGCTGGGCGACGACTGGAGCACGGCCGACGAGGAAGCCTTCAAGGCCCCGATCCGCGAACAGTACGAGACGCAGGGCAACGCGTACTACGCCACGGCCCGGCTCTGGGACGACGGGGTGATCGACCCGCTGGAGACCCGGCAGGTGCTGGGACTCGCCCTGACCGCGTGCGCCAACGCTCCGCTGGGTGAACCCGGCTTCGGCGTCTTCCGGATGTGAGGAACAGATGACGATGTTCGACACGGTTCTGGTCGCCAACCGCGGCGAGATCGCGGTACGTGTCATCCGCACGCTGCGGGAGCTGGGCGTCCGCTCGGTCGCCGTCTTCAGCGACGCGGACGCGGACGCCCGGCACGTCCGGGAGGCCGACACGGCGGTACGGATCGGGCCCGCCCCCGCCGCCCTGAGCTATCTGAGCGTGCCCGCGCTGCTGGACGCGGCCCGCCGCACCGGCGCACAGGCCGTCCACCCCGGATACGGATTCCTCGCCGAGAACGGGGGCTTCGCGCGGGCGTGCGCCGAGGCGGGGCTGACCTTCATCGGCCCGCCCGCCTCCGCCATCACTCTGATGGGCGACAAGATCCGGGCCAAGGAGACGGTCGCGGCGGCCGGGGTCCCGGTGGTGCCCGGCTCGTCCGGGAGCGGGCTCACCGACGACCGGCTGGTCGACGCGGCCCGCGAGATCGGCATGCCGGTGCTGCTGAAGCCCTCGGCGGGCGGCGGCGGCAAGGGCATGCGGCTGGTCCGTGACGAGGCGCTGCTCGGGGACGAGATCGCGGCCGCCCGGCGTGAGGCGCGGGCCTCGTTCGGCGACGACACACTGCTGGTGGAGCGGTGGATCGACCGGCCCCGGCACATCGAGATCCAGGTGCTGGCGGACGCCCACGGCAACGTGGTCCACCTCGGCGAGCGCGAGTGCTCGCTCCAGCGCCGCCACCAGAAGATCATCGAGGAGGCGCCCTCGGTCCTGCTCGACGAGGAGACCCGGGCGGCGATGGGCGAGGCGGCCGTCCAGGCGGCCCGCTCCTGCGGCTATGTGGGCGCGGGCACGGTGGAGTTCATCGTCCCGGGCAACGACCCCGCCTCGTACTTCTTCATGGAGATGAACACCCGCCTCCAGGTCGAGCACCCGGTCACCGAGCTGATCACCGGCCTGGACCTGGTGGAGTGGCAGCTCAGGGTCGCGGCGGGCGAGCGACTCCCGTACCAGCAGCGGGACATCGCGCTCACCGGCCATGCGATCGAGGCCCGGATCTGCGCGGAGGACCCGGCACGCGGCTTCCTTCCCTCCGGCGGCACGGTCCTCGCGCTGGACGAGCCGCAGGGCAACGGGGTGCGGACGGACTCCGGGCTCGGCGCGGGCGGCGAGGTCGGCAGCCTGTACGACCCGATGCTGTCGAAGGTCATCGCGTACGGCCCCGACCGGGCCACCGCCCTGCGCAGGCTGCGTGCGGCGCTCGCGGACACGGTGATCCTCGGCGTCCCGACCAACGCCGGATTCCTGCGCCGGCTGCTCGCCCACCCGGCGGTGGTGGCGGGCGACCTGGACACGGGCCTGGTGGAACGCGAGGTGGACGGGCTGGTGCCGGAGGGGGTGCCCGAGGAGGTCTACGCCGCGGCGGCGCTGCTGCGGTGGTCCGCGGGCGCGGACGGGGCCCGGAGCGACGCCGCCGCCGACCCGTCCGCCGGTGCCTCCGGCTGGGTCGACCCGTTCTCGGTGGCGAGCGGCTGGCGGCTCGGCGGCACCCCGGCCCGCACGGTGCTCGACTTCCGGCTGCCGGGCCACGACCCGGTACAGGTCTCACTGCGCTCCTGCCCGGCCGGCACGGAGCTGACGTTCGGCCATGTCGGCGAGGGCGCACAGCCGCCGGAGCCCGTGACGGGGGCCTGCGGCCCGCTGGCCCCGCTGCCCGGCGGCAGGGAGACGGCCAGGCTGGTCGAGGTCTCCGGGCACCGCCTCACCCTCGAACTCGCCGGTGTCACCCATGCGTTCACCCATGCCGCCTCCCCGGACGGCGTGTGGCTCGGCCGGAACGGCGACAACTGGCACGTACAGGATCACGACCCGGTGGAGGCGTCGCTGGCCGGCGCGGGCCGCTCCGGGGCGGACACGCTCGCCGCGCCCATGCCCGGGACGGTCACCGTGGTGAAGGTGGCGGTCGGGGACGAGGTCGTGGCCGGGCAGAGCCTGCTGGTGGTGGAGGCGATGAAGATGGAACACGTCATCTCCGCCCCGCACGCCGGGACCGTGACCGAACTGGACGTCAGCGCCGGTACCACGGTCGCCATGGACCAGGTCCTGGCCGTGGTGGCCCCCGTGGAGACCCCCGGGGAGGAGGCATGACGACGCCCCGCACCCTGCCCATGACCGTGCCGTCCCAGGATCTGCCCGCCCGGGTCCGCATCCACGAGGTCGGCGCCCGCGACGGGCTGCAGAACGAGAAGGCCGTCGTACCGACCGAGGTGAAGGCGGAGTTCATCCACCGGCTGGCCGCGTCGGGCCTGACCACCGTCGAGGCGACCAGCTTCGTGCATCCCAAGTGGGTGCCCCAACTGGCCGACGCCGAGGACCTGTTCCCCCGACTGGCCGACATCGCGGGCGTCGCCCTGCCCGTCCTCGTACCGAACGAACGCGGCCTGGACCGGGCGCTGGCGCTCGGTGCCCGCCGGATCGCCGTGTTCGGCTCGGCGACCGAGACGTTCGCCGCCCGCAATCTCAACCGCACCGTCGACGAGTCGCTCGCCATGTTCGAGCCGGTCGTCGCCCGCGCCAAGGCCGACAAGGTGCATGTCCGCGGCTATCTGTCGATGTGCTTCGGCGACCCGTGGGAGGGGCCCGTCCCCGTCCACCAGGTCGTCCGGGTCGCCAAGGCGCTGATGGACCTCGGCTGCGACGAACTGTCCCTCGGCGACACCATCGGCGTGGCCACGCCCGGCCATGTGCAGACCCTGCTCGCCGAGCTGAACGAGGAGGGCGTGCCCACCGACACCATCGGTGTGCACTTCCACGACACGTACGGGCAGGCCCTCTCCAACACCCTTGCCGCGCTCCAGCACGGGGTGACCACCGTGGACGCCTCCGCGGGCGGCCTCGGCGGCTGCCCGTACGCGAAGAGCGCGACCGGAAATCTCGCCACCGAGGACCTCGTGTGGATGCTCCAGGGCCTCGGTATCGAAACCGGGGTCGATCTCGACGCGCTCACCGCCACCAGCGTGTGGCTCGCCGATCAACTGGGCCGACCCAGCCCGTCCCGTACCGTCCGCGCGCTCTCGGTGCGATAGACACCGTCCCACAAGGAGTGACCCCTGCCATGGCCCTGGACCACCGGCTGACCGCCGAACACGAGGAACTGCGGCGCACCGTCGAGGAGTTCGCGCACGACGTCGTCGCGCCGAAGATCGGCGACTTCTACGAACGGCACGAGTTCCCGTACGAGATCGTGCGGGAGATGGGACGGATGGGCCTGTTCGGGCTGCCGTTCCCCGAGGAGTACGGCGGCATGGGCGGCGACTACCTCGCCCTCGGGATCGCCCTGGAGGAGCTGGCCCGGGTCGACTCCTCCGTGGCGATCACCCTGGAGGCCGGGGTCTCGCTCGGCGCGATGCCCATCCACCACTTCGGCACCGAGGAGCAGAAGCGGCAGTGGCTGCCGAAGCTCTGCTCGGGCGAGGCGCTCGGCGCGTTCGGCCTGACCGAGCCGGACGGCGGCTCGGACGCGGGCGGCACCCGGACGACGGCGGTGCGCGACGAGGCCACCGGCGAGTGGGTGATCAACGGCTCCAAGTGCTTCATCACCAACTCCGGTACGGACATCACGGAGCTGGTCACGGTGACGGCGGTGACCGGCCGCAAGGAGAACGGCGCACCGCTCATCTCCTCCATCATCGTGCCCTCCGGCACCCCCGGCTTCACGGTCGCGGCCCCCTACTCCAAGGTCGGCTGGAACGCCTCGGACACCCGCGAGCTGTCCTTCTCGGACGTCCGCGTCCCGCTGGCGAACCTGCTCGGCGAGGAGGGCCGCGGCTACGCCCAGTTCCTGCGCATCCTGGACGAGGGCCGGGTCGCCATCTCCGCCCTGTCCACGGGCCTGGCGCAGGGCTGCGTCGACGAGTCGGTGAAGTACGCCAAGGAGCGCCACGCCTTCGGCAGGCCGATCGGCGCCAACCAGGCCATCCAGTTCAAGATCGCGGACATGGAGATGCGCGCCCACATGGCCCGCGTCGGCTGGCGCGACGCGGCGTCGCGCCTGGTGGCGGGCGAGCCCTTCAAGAAGGAGGCCGCAATCGCGAAGCTGTACTCGTCGACGGTGGCGGTGGACAACGCCCGCGAGGCGACCCAGATCCACGGCGGCTACGGCTTCATGAACGAGTACCCGGTCGCCAGGATGTGGCGCGACTCCAAGATCCTGGAGATCGGCGAAGGCACGAGCGAGGTGCAGCGGATGCTGATCGCCCGGGAGCTGGGGCTGCCGGCCTGACTTACGGGTGTCGGCGGGGCGGGCCCGGATTCCGGGACCCGCCCCGCCGTCGTACGGGAGGCCCGGGTGCCGGGCCCGCCCCGGCCCGCACGCTCCTGCCGGCGGGCCCCATCCTGGACGAGCGCCTGGTGATCGACATGCTCGTCGGTGCGCTGCAACGCCTGGTGACGTCAGTACCAGTAGCCGGGCCAGTGAGGGTCGTCCCAGCGGGCATCACCGGTAAGGCCCAGGAGCCGTATCCGGTCGAGCAGTTCGTCGGACACTCCGTGGGCGACGAGCCGGGGCCGGGCGTGGCCGATCAGCCAGGCCGTCAGTTCGGCGCACTTCTCCTGTCTGTTCTCCCATGCGACGGCGGGTGGGCTGCGGCACGGATTGTGTCATGGGCGTTCGCCTTCGGGGCTCCGGAGGCTGAAGCCGACCGAAGGTTGCCACCTTACTGGGAGGGCCGACGGTGCCGTCGGCCGGCCCGGCATGAGGTCCCGGACCGGCCCCGTCAACCAGCGGCAGTGCAACGCTGGTTGACGGGGCCGGGCTGCCGAAGCGATGCCGTCGGCTCGCATGTCGTCCGGGGCGGGGATCCGCCCGTTCCGCCCGTTCCCCGCAGGCTCGGGTGCGGGTGCGGGGCGGCTCATGCGGGGCGCGGGTCAGGCCCTGGCCGTGGCCTGTTCTGCAGTGGCGTCGGTGCCGGTGCCGGACTCGACGCGGCGCGCGGCCGGGATGGCGGCGGCGATCGCCGCCGCGACCAGGGCGACGCCGCAGCCGATCAGCAGTCCCGTACGGAAGCCCTCCTCGGAGGTGAGGCTGTAGCCGCCCATGGTGACGTTCATGTGGGAGAGGACCACGCCGATCACCGCGGCGCCGAACGATGTGCCGAGGGAACGCATGAGCGTGTTGAAGCCGTTGGCGGCGGCGGTCTCGGACAGCGGGACCGAGCCCATGATCAATGCGGGCATCGCACCGTACGCCAGGCCGACACCGCTGCTGGTCACCATGCCCACCACCATGAGGCCCCACGCGGAGCCCATGAGCACCAGCGCCAGGCCGTAGCCGACCGCGATGACCAGGACGCCGCACACCAGGGTGAACTTCGGGCCCCGGGCGTCACTGAGCTTTCCGCCGAGCGGGGAGACGAGCATCATCATGATGCCGCCGGGCGCCAGCCACAGGCCCGCCGCGAGCATCGACTGGCCCAGGCCGTAGCCGGTGGCGGAGGGGAGCTGAAGAAGCTGTGGCGAGATCAGCATGCTGGCGTACATGCCGAAGCCGACGAAGACGGAGGCGAGGTTGGTCATCAGCACCCGGGGACGCGCGGTGGTGCGCAGGTCGACCAACGGGTCCCGGGTGCGCAGCTCCCACAGGCCCCAGGCGAGCAGCACCACGACGGCGGCGGCGAACAGGCCGAGCGTGGTGACCGAGCCCCAGCCCCAGTCGGCGCCCTTGGAGACCGCGAGCAGCAGGCAGACCAGGCCCGCCCCGAGACCGAGCGCACCGAGCACGTCGAATCGCTGACCCTTGGCTCCGGCCGGCACGTCGGGGATCAGGAACCAGATCAGCACCGCGACCACGGTGGCCAGGCCGGCCGAGCCCCAGAACAGCACCCGCCAGTTCGTGTACTGGGCGACCGCCGCGGCGATCGGCAGGCCGAGCGCGCCGCCGATGCCCATGGAGGCGCTGACCAGCGCGATGGAGGAGCTGAGCTTCTCCGCCGGGACCACGTCACGCAGCAGGGCGATGCCGAGTGGCAGCACGCCCATACCCATGCCCTGCAGACCGCGGCCGACGATCATGGGGACGACGGACGAGGAGAGCGCGCACACCACCGAACCGACCACCAGCGGCACGGAGCACACGAGAAGCATCCGGCGCTTGCCGACCATGTCGCCCAGACGTCCGGAGACGGGCACGCAGACGGCCGACACCAGCAGGGTGACGGTGATCACCCACGCCGCGTTCGAGGGGGTGGTGCTCAGGATCTGAGGCAGCTCCGCGATGAGCGGGGTGACCAGGGTCTGCATGATCGCCGCCGTGGTGCCGGCGATGGCCAGCGTGGCGACGACGCCGCCGCTGCGGGTTGATGGCTGGGGGGCACCCATCCGGGACTCCTCGGGTGTGCATCGGAAAAGGGTTCGAATGAAGACTATGCATCGTACACACCCTATGTATCGAGCATGCTATATGTACGTTGCATTGATCTATGGGAGAATGGAAGCCGACATTCGGAAACACGCCGGGACGCCCGGACGACAGCAGGAGGCGGCAGGCGCATGACCAGGCCCACCCACGAGGTCGAGTACGAGCAGATGCTCCTCAGCCGCCACGGCCTCCTGCAGAACAAGGGCGGTCGGCGCAAGGACGGCCTGATGGACCACAGCGCCTATATCCTGCTCAGCCGCGTCCGCATCCAGGGGCCGATGTCGATCGGTGAGCTCAGCTACGCCTTCGGGCTCGACGCCTCCACCCTCAACCGGCAGACCGCGGCGGCCATGCGCGCGGGACTCGTGGAACGCATCCCGGACCCCGAAGGCGGCATGGCCCGCAAGTTCCGGATCACCGACGAAGGCGCCCGCATGCTCGACGCGGAACGCGAGGGCCTCGTCCGCTCCCTGGAGCGGGTCATGGCCAACTGGTCGGACGAGGACATTTCCGGCTTCGCCGCCTACCTCAGGCGCTTCAACACCGACATCGAGCGCCTGGGCGGCCGCCCCTGGCCGCGCCCCTGACCGTTCGCGGCACATGGTCCGTGCCCGACTCGCGCGACCGCGGCGCCTCAGGGTCCGCGGTGCGGCCGACCGGAGAATCCGTTCGACAGTGTGCCGCGCCGCGCGGCAGAGTCCGTCCATGAAGCCGCAGCACTGGCCCCTGTACGGTCTCCGCCTCCGCACGCCCCGCCTGGAACTCCGCCTTCCGGACCTGGAGTTGCTGGACGATCTCGCGTCGGTCGCCGCCGACGGGGTGCATGCGCCGGGCGAGATGCCGTTCACGGTTCCCTGGACCGACGCGTCGCCCGGCGAGTGCGGCAGGGCCGTGTTCCAGCATGTGCTGGGCACCATCGCCGACTGGTCGGTGCGGGACTGGGCGCTGAGCCTGGTCGTGCTGTGCGAGGGCACCGTGGTCGGGCGGCAGGACGTGATGGCGAAGGAGTTCGCCGTGACCGGTGAGGTGAGCACCGGGTCGTGGCTGGGCCTGGCTCACCAGGGCCGGGGCATCGGCACCGAGATGCGGGCCGCCGCGCTGCACCTCGCCTTCGCGGGCCTCGGGGCCCGGACCGCGGTGTCGGCCGCGATGACCGACAACCCGCGCTCGCTGGGTGTCTCGCGCCGGCTCGGCTATCTGCCGGACGGCCTGGAAGTCGCGACCGTACGGGGAGTTCCCGTCACCCTGCAACGGCTGCGGATGGACCGTGCGCGCTGGGCGGAGTACCGGACCGTCGAGGTCACCGTCGAGGGACTCGGCGGCTGCCGGGAGGAGTTCGGGGCATGACGCTGCTGGTGCACACCTTCGTCTACGACGAGCCGGAGAAGTGGCGGCTGCTCGACGACCCCGACGACGGAAGCGACATGGCCGGGTTCGAGAGCAGCCGGACCAAGCTCTGGGGTTCGGAGCACGCGCGGGCGATCGGGGCCCGGTTCTTCCCCGAGCTGGCCGCCGGCGACCTGTACGTACAGCCGGAGGACGTCGAGGACTTCCTCGCCGAGTGCGAGCTGCTGCGCAGGCACACGGCGCAGCTCGGCGCGCACAGCGGCTACGGGGAGGACTACGTGGCGGACCGGCTCGCCAACATCACCCGTGCCGCGCTGCGGGCCCGGTCGGTGGGTGGCGGGGTGCTGGTCTGGTGAGCGGGCCCCGGGCACCCTCGAAACGCGAGTGAGGTCAGGCTAACCTTCCCATCAACGTGCCGGCGGCCGGTTCCGGCTTCGTTTCCGGTTCCTGGGAGGCCCCGCATGACGACGTCCGCCGCACCCCCCATAGCCCCGTTCCGGTTCTTCGGCCTGACGGTCACACGGACCCGGCGGCTCGGACCGTCCATGCTCCGGATCACCTTCGGCGGCCCGGGACTCGACGGCTTCGCCGCCGGGGGCCGCGACCAGAGCCTGTCGTTGTTCCTCCCGCACCCGGGGCAGCCGGAACCGGTCGTGCCGGTCGGTGAGGACGGCAACTGGTTCGACGCCTGGCGGGCACTCCCGGAGGACGTACGGGCGGTGATGCGCTCGTACACCGTGCGCGCCCAGCGCACCGCGCCCGACGGGGCGACCGAGATGGACATCGACTTCGCGCTGCACGGGGACGGCGGCCCCGCTTGCCGGTGGGCATCGGACGCCTCCCCGGGCGACCGGCTCAAGGCGCTCGGCCCGGCCGTCGAGGACAACACCGCCGTACGCTTCCGCCCGCCCGAGGACACCGACTGGGTGCTCATCTGGGCCGACGAGACCGCGCTGCCCGCCGCGTCCGCCGCCCTGGAGTGGCTGCCCGCCGGCATGCAGGCCCGGGTCTGGCTGGAGGTTCAGCACACCCGGGACCGTCAGGCCCTCGACACCGCCGCCAGGGCCAGGATCACCTGGCTGGTACGGGACGAGGGCGCACCCGCCGCCCTGGACGCCGTCAGCGCGGCCGAACTGCCCGAGGGGACCCCGTACGTCTGGATCGCGGGCGAGTCCTCGCAGGTACGGGCGCTGCGCCGGCATCTGGTGCGCGAGCGCGGGTTCGACCGCGGACGGGTGACGTTCGTCGGGTACTGGCGCCGCGGGATGAGCGAGGAGCAGCTGCGCGAGGCGGCAGCGACGACGGCGACCGAGGACGAGTAGGACCGCCCCGGGCCGAGCGGGACGGTCCGACCGGACGGGCCGGAACCGACCCGGCCCGTCCCGCCGTCACCTCACTCCGCGGCCCACGGGACCTCCGGCGCCCGGTAGTAGTGGACGCCCAGCGCCGAGAGCCTCGGCCCCTGCGCGCCCAGCCGCACCTTGTACGCGCCCCAGTCGTGCGTGGCCGCGGGCGACCAGCCGAGCTCCGCGACCCCGGGCAGCCGGGGGAACGCCATCTGCTCGACCTCGTCGCTGTTGGTCAGGGTCTCCGACCAGAGCGGCGCCTCGATGCCGAGGACCGAGTCCTCCGGGGCGCCGGCCAGGTACGTCGCCGGGTTCCAGTCGTACGAGCGCTGGACCGAGACGTAACCGGCCCAGGCCAGTCCCAGCTTGGTGTCCTTGTCGTACTTCATGTCGAGGTAGCTGCGGTCGGCCGGGGACAGCACCAGCTTCGTGCCGTTCACGGCGGCGTTGGCGACCTGCTTGCGCTCGGCGGCGCCCGTCCGGTCGTAGCCCCAGTACTGGGCGACCGCGCCCTTCACCGGCGTACCCCCGGTCAGCTGGTGCCAGCCGATCACGGTCTTGCCGTACTTGCCGACGATGGCCTGCGCCTTGTCCATGAAGGCCACATAGTCCTCGTGGCTGGTGGAGTGCGCCTCGTCGCCGCCGATGTGGAGGTACTTGCCGGGGGTGAGCGCGGCGAGCTCACGGATCACGTCGTCCACGAAGTCGTACGTGACGGCCTTCGGGACGCAGAGCGAGCTGAAGCCGACATCGGTGCCGGTGTACAGCGGCGGCGCGACCCCGTTGCAGTTCAGCTCGGCGTACGAGGCGAGTGCCGCGTTGGTGTGGCCGGGCAGATCGATCTCGGGCACGACCTCCAGGTAGCGGGAGGCCGCGTACCGGACGATCTCCTCGTAGTCGCTCTTCGTGTAGTAGCCGCCGGGGCCGCCGCCGACCTCCGTCTGCCCGCCGTACGTGGCCAGCCGCGGCCAGGAGTCGATGGCGATCCGCCAGCCCTGGTCGTCGGAGAGATGCAGATGGAGCTTGTTCATCTTGTAGAGGGCGAGCTGGTCGATGTAGCGCTTGACCTCGGTGACGGAGAAGAAGTGCCGGGAGACGTCGAGCATCGCGCTGCGGTACTCGTAGCGCGGCGCGTCCGTGACCGTGCCGCCCGCGACCGTCCACGGACCCTTCTGGAGGCTCCTCTTCTCCACGTCGGCCGGGAGCAGCTGCCGGAGCGTCTGGACGCCGTGGAAGAGTCCGGCGGGGCCGCGTGCGGTGATGGTGACGGAGCCGCGGCTCGACTTCAGGTGGTAGCCCTCGGCGCCCAGTTCGCCGTCGTGGGAGTCGAGGCGCAGCCGGATGCCGTTGCCGGCGTCGCCGGTGACCGGCAGCGCGTATCCGGTGGACGGGCGCAGCACGCCCGCCAGGTAGTCGCCGACCCGCCGGGCCTCGCCGGAGCCGTAGACACGGATCCTGGTGTCGGCCGTGATGGTGTACGGGGAGCCGCCGGGCTCCGCCTCGGCGGGGGCGGGCACTATCTGGCCGAGCGGGCGGGGCGAGGCGGCGGCCGGGCCGCTGTCCGCCACCGGTCTCTCCGCTGCCGCGCCGACGCTGGAGATCCCGGCCGCCGTGACGAGCAGCAGCGAGCCGAGAAGGCGGGGAAGGGCGGTGCGCTGTGTCCTGTGCAGTCTCACAAGCCGGGTCCCTTTCGACGGGTTCACACCTGTGGATCTCCTGAGCAACCGAACCATCACCATGCGTATCGCGCACCTCACGGATGGTCAAGGTGTAGACCACTCCCCCGCTCCGGGGCTGACAGAATCTGCCGCATGGCGGAAATAATCCAGCGGGACGGAACCTGGACCTTCGACGGCGAAGCGGTACGGATCGTGCCGGGCCGGGGCAAGGGCGTCCATCCACTCCGGCAGGAGCTGGGTGAATGCGTCGTCCCGCTGCGGGCACTGGCGGGCATCTCCTTCGAGCCGGACCGCAAGGGCGGCCGACTGCGACTGCGGCTGCGCGACGGCGCGTGCCCGGTCCTGCGCGCCGCCGACGGCAGGCTCAAGGACGCCTCGGACCCCTACCAACTGGCCGTGGAGAAGGACCGGAGCGGGGCGGCGGAGTACTTCGTCGGCGAGGTGCGCAACGCCCTGCTGGTCGAGCAGGTGCCGACCGGCGCGGTGGACGGCTTCCTGCTGCCGGGGCCCGCGGTACCGGTCGCCGGTGGCGGCGGGGACGGCACGGCCTCGTTCGACGGGGAGACGGTCCGCCTCACCTGGAACTGGAAGGCCAAGGAGGTCAAGATCTCGGGCGGCCCGGTCACGTTCCCGGTGTCGGAGGTGACCGGCGTGCGCTGGATACCCGCCATCGGCCTGGAGAACGGGCATCTGAGCTTCGTACGGGGCGAGGGCCCGAAGCCGGCCCCGGCGGCCGAGTACGACCCGTACTCGCTGGATCTGTGGGGGCTGTCCAAGAAGGAGTACACCGCGGTCCTGGTCGCGGCGGCGGTACTGGTACGGCTGCCCGCTACGGCGGGGGCGGGGCCCACCCCCGGAAGCGCCGCGCCCGCGGAGATCGCCGCCCCGGCCCCGGACATCGCTGCCGCGCCCGCGGAGATCAGCGCCCCGGCCGCACCCGCCGCGGCACCCGCACCGGCATCCGCGCCGCCCGGCGACGATCACGACGTGCTGCTGCGCCGACTGCGCGAGCTCGGCGAGCTGCACCGGTCCGGGGTTCTCACCGACGACGAGTTCACCGCCGCCAAACAGGCCGTCCTCAAGCGCCTGTAGGCACCCATGGGCCGGTTCCGGGTCGGACCGAGAGGGTAATCACACCCGAGCCTGCCCGATATCGGGCAGAATTGTTGCGTAAGCGCCCCGATCACCGCAATATCAACGAGTGCTCGAACGCCGCCCGTCGCATGACGACCTCGTCGATCACCTGGTGCGCAGCACCGCGCTCCAGCGCGGTGAAGCCGCCCGGGTGATTCTCGACGTGCTGGCGTACTTCGACGAGACGACCGACGCCTTCGTCCGCCGCCGCCACCGCGAACTGCAGTCCGGCGGCCTGGTCAACGCGGAGATCTTCGAGCGGATCGCGGCAGAACTGCCGCACCGGGCGGTCGCGCCGCCGGAGCTCTCGCTCCGCCAGCTGCGCCGCATCGTCTACGGCTGAACAACGGGCACCACAGGTACGTCGATGGAGGGGCAGAGACCTTATGTGCGGAATCGTCGGATATATCGGGAAGCGTGATGTGGCTCCGCTGCTGCTGGAAGGGCTGCAGCGGCTGGAGTACCGGGGTTACGACTCCGCGGGCATCGTCATCACCGGCAAGGCGTCGGCCGGCAAGCCCGCCGCCCTGCGGATGGTCAAGGCGAAGGGCCGGGTCCGTGAGCTGGAGGCCCGCGTTCCCAAGCGTTTCACCGGCACCACCGGTATCGCCCACACCCGCTGGGCCACCCACGGCGCCCCGAGCGACGAGAACGCGCACCCGCACCTGGACGCCGACAACAAGGTCGCCGTCGTCCACAACGGCATCATCGACAACGCCTCCGAGCTCCGTGCGAAGCTCGTCGCCGACGGTGTCGTCTTCCTCTCCGAGACCGACACCGAGGTGCTGGTCCACCTGATCGCCCGCGCCCAGGCGGACACCCTGGAGGAGAAGGTCCGCGAGGCGCTGCGCTCGGTCGAGGGCACGTACGGCATCGCCGTCATGCACGCCGACTTCAACGACCGCATCGTGGTCGCCCGCAACGGCTCCCCGGTCGTGCTCGGCATCGGCGAGAAGGAGATGTTCGTCGCCTCGGACGTCGCCGCGCTGGTCGCCCACACCCGCCAGGTCGTCACCCTGGACGACGGCGAGATGGCCACCCTCAAGGCCGACGACTTCCGTACGTACACCACGGAGGGCTCGTCCACGACGGCCACGCCGACCACCGTGGAGTGGGAGGCCGAGTCGTACGACATGGGCGGCCACGACACGTACATGCACAAGGAGATCTCCGAGCAGGCCGACGCCGTCGACCGGGTGCTGCGCGGCCGGATCGACGACCGGTTCGCCACCGTGCACCTGGGCGGCCTCAACCTGGACGCCCGCGAGGCGCGCGGGGTGCGCCGGATCAAGATCCTGGGCTGCGGCACCTCGTACCACGCGGGCCAGATCGGCGCGCAGCTGATCGAGGAGCTGGCCCGTATCCCCGCGGATGCCGAGCCCGCCTCCGAGTTCCGCTACCGCAACCCGGTCGTCGACCCGGACACGCTGTACGTCGCGGTCTCGCAGTCCGGTGAGACGTACGACGTGCTGGCCGCCGTCCAGGAGCTCAAGCGCAAGGGCGCCCGGGTGCTCGGTGTCGTCAACGTGGTGGGTTCGGCGATCGCCCGGGAGGCCGACGGCGGTACGTACGTCCACGCCGGCCCCGAGGTCTGCGTCGTCTCCACCAAGTGCTTCACCAACACGGTCGTCGCGTTCGCGCTGCTCGCCCTGCACCTGGGCCGGATCCGGGACCTGTCGGTCGCCGACGGCAAGCGGATCATCGAGGGGCTGCGCAGGCTGCCCGCCCAGATCAGCGAGATCCTGGCCAACGAGGACGAGATCAAGAAGATGGCGGCCGAGTACGCGGACGCCAAGTCGATGATGTTCATCGGCCGGGTGCGCGGCTACCCCGTCGCCCGTGAGGCCTCGCTGAAGCTCAAGGAGGTCTCGTACATCCACGCCGAGGCGTATCCGGCCTCCGAGCTGAAGCACGGGCCGCTGGCGCTGATCGAGCCCGCGATGCCGACAGTCGCGATCGTGCCGGACGACGACCTGCTGGAGAAGAACCGCGCCGCGATGGAGGAGATCAAGGCGCGCAGCGGCCGCATCCTCGCCGTCGCCCACCAGGTGCAGGAGAAGGCCGACCACACCATCGTCGTACCGAAGAACGAGAACGAGCTGGACCCGATCCTGATGGGCATCCCGCTCCAGCTCTTCGCGTACCACACGGCGCTGGCCATGGGCCGGGACATCGACAAGCCGCGCAACCTGGCGAAGTCCGTCACCGTCGAGTAGGCCCCGCGCACGGAGAGCGGCCCCGTACCCACCGCCACCGCGGGTACGGGGCCGCTCCGGTGCCTGCCCCGGCCCCGGTGTGACCGATACCGAACGCCAACAGGGTGAGTCCCAGGGCGAGATGACCGAGGGTGGAGGTGCTGGTGCTCCCCGCGGAGACGTCGTTGTCCACGGCGGGCTCCCTTCACATGCGTTGGTCCTGCTTCCCAGTGACCGACATGCACCCTTCACAAGCACCCGATCCACCCTGCCCGGACATGAACTGCCGGTTTACGCAGGTGATTTGACGCCATGTCGAACGAGGGCGTCACACCGGATCACCGGGGTGACGGAAGGGGTTGCCGGGGCGTCGGGCGCTCAGGGAATGACGACGACCGGGCGCTGCGCACGGCGCGCGAGGCGCCCCGCCACCGAGCCGAAGATGCGGCCGACGATGCCGTGCGTGGAGCCGACGACGATGGCGTCGGCCGAGTACTCCCGACCGACCTCCTCCAGCTCGTGGCAGATGTCCCCGCCGCGCTCGACGAGGACCCAGGGAACCTCGGAGAGGTAGTCCGCACAGGCGAGCTCCAGGCCGAGCACCTCGGTGCGGTGATCGGGCACGTCCACGAAGACGGGCGGCTCGCAGCCTGCCCAGACCGTGGTCGGCAGCCGGTTGGCGACATGGACGATGATCAGGCCGGAGCCCGATCTGCGGGCCATTCCGATGGCATAGGCGAGGGCGCGCTCGCTGGAGGTCGAGCCGTCGAAGCCGACCACGACCCCGTGGCGGAACGCGGGATCGCATGAATGACGTGTTTCTTCGACCGTCTGCGGGTCCGACACGTGGTCGGCCACCTGCTTGCGGTCGGCGGGTTCGGGGATTTCGTGACCGGCCATCGGTGTCTCGGCGAAGAGAGTCCTCGTGAGGAGAGCGGCTTGGGGAAGCTGCGTCAGCGGGCGGTGTTGCGGTGTCCGGGAATCATCTTCCCAACCCCTTACCCCCAAGGGTACGGCGCCACTCCTCCACTGCCCAGACCCGCGCAAAGCGCGCGCGACGTTTCACGGAGCATGCCCGAGGCGGACCCGTATGGCAATGCCGCTTGTGCTGTACACCGACGCTGCCGGACCCGGTCGGCTGCCCTCGGTGACCGGACGGGCCGTATCCGTCACCTCCGCGGGGCGCCGAACGACCTCCGCTCCCCCGGGCCGCCGTCGGACGGATCACCGTCGCCGACTCCCGGAGCCGGCAACCCGATCCCGTGAGTCACACCGCACCCGTTCCGGACCGCCCGCCCCGTTCCCGGTGACGCACCCCACAGGGAGCCGACACCGGCCCGCCCGGCGGAATTCGATCGCAGCCGGTTGCCACCGGACCGTTCCGTACGATCAGTCGTCCGACCTGCCCAGGGGGCGCAAAGAAGCGGTTGATCACCCGGGTTGTGCGCCGGTTCAATGACTGAATCACACATGCACAACCGTCTATTTTCGGCCAACTTCATACCCATGCCGACACCTTGCCGAATTGGCCGGTCAACCCCCTTGTCGCCAGGCAGGAAGAGACCGCGCGGTACGCTTCGACCCAACGGGGACGGGCCATGAACGCCAGACGCACTTCCCTGCACGGCTTCCGGATGAAACGCTTCGTGATCGAATGCTTCCCGCCAAGTTGCCTTGTCGACATAACGCCGCTTGGTGAACTTGTCACGCCGGCACCACGGGACGCAGTAGATTCGATCTTGGGTATCGAAGTCTGGGGAACTCGTGCAGGACCGAGGGGAAAAGTGCAGGAGCGACAGGCCCGTAAGGACCAGGGAGACGCGAACACCGAGGGGGGCTTAGCGTCATGAGCCAGGACTCCGCCGCCGCAACGGAGGCTGTACGGAAGCTCAGTGGCCGTCGACGACGAGAGGTCGTCGCCGTGCTGCTGTTCAGCGGCGGCCCCATCTTCGAGAGTTCGATCCCGCTCTCCGTGTTCGGAATCGACCGCCAGGACGCGGGAGTTCCGCGCTACCGACTCCTCGTCTGCGGCGGGGAAGACGGGCCGCTGCGGACCACCGGTGGACTCGAACTCACCGCGCCCTACGGGCTGGAGGCGATCAGCAGGGCCGGCACCGTCGTGGTGCCCGCCTGGCGTTCGATCACCTCGCCGCCGCCCGCCGAGGCACTGGAGGCGCTGCGCCGCGCCCATGAGGAGGGCGCCCGCATCGTCGGGCTGTGCACGGGCGCGTTCGTGCTCGCCGCCGCCGGCCTGCTGGACGGCCGCCCGGCGACCACGCACTGGATGTACGCACCGACGCTGGCCAAGCGCTACCCGTCGGTCCATGTCGATCCGCGTGAGCTCTTCGTCGACGACGGCGATGTGCTCACCTCCGCCGGGACGGCCGCCGGGATCGATCTCTGTCTGCACATAGTCCGCACGGACCACGGCACGGAGGCCGCCGGGGCACTGGCCCGCCGGCTCGTCGTGCCGCCGCGGCGCAGTGGCGGTCAGGAGCGCTATCTCGACAGATCTTTACCGGAGGAGATCGGCTCCGACCCGCTTGCCGAGGTCGTGGCCTGGGCGCTGGAGCATCTGCACGAGCAGTTCGACGTGGAGACGCTGGCCGCGCGCGCCTACATGAGCAGGAGGACCTTCGACCGCAGGTTCCGCTCGCTCACCGGCAGCGCACCGCTCCAGTGGCTGATCACCCAGCGGGTGCTGCAGGCGCAGCGGCTGCTGGAGACGTCCGAGTACTCGGTCGACGAGGTGGCGGGCCGCTGTGGCTTCCGCTCGCCGGTCGCGCTGCGCGGACACTTCCGGCGTCAGCTGGGCTCCTCCCCCGCCGCGTACCGGGCCGCCTACCGGGCCCGCCGTCCGCAGAGCGGTGGCTCGGAGCCCGTGACCGCGGTGACCGAGCCGGTGGTGCCCGCCCAGGGCACTGCGGGGATCCGGCGCGCCACGGCCACCCCGTCGGGCCCGCATGTCATCACGTCGTCGGCCCCCGGCACGGGCCAGTCGGAGCCGGGGAAACCCGGCCCCGACGCTTACACGACCGGACGCCCGACCCTGCCGGGTCAGCGGAGTGCCCCGTAGGGTGGGGCCATGAACGATCGCATGGTGTGGATCGACTGCGAGATGACCGGGCTCTCGTTGACGGAAGACGCACTCATCGAGGTGGCCGCACTGGTCACCGACTCGGAGCTGAACGTGCTCGGCGAAGGGGTGGACATCGTGATCCGCCCGCCGGACGCGGCCCTGGAGACCATGCCCGAGGTGGTGCGGCAGATGCACACCGCCTCGGGCCTCCTCGACGAGCTGGCCGGGGGCACCACCCTGGCCGACGCCGAGGCCCAGGTGCTGAACTACATCCGCGAGCATGTGAAGGAGCCCGGCAAGGCCCCGCTCTGCGGGAACTCGGTCTCCACCGACCGCGGTTTCCTGGCGCGGGACATGTCGGCTCTGGAGAGCTACCTCCACTACCGGATCGTCGACGTCTCCTCGATCAAGGAGCTGGCGCGCCGCTGGTACCCGAGGGCGTACTTCAACAGCCCGGCCAAGAACGGCAACCACCGGGCGCTCGCGGACATCCGTGACTCCATCACGGAGCTGCGCTACTACCGCGAGGCGGTCTTCGTACCGCAGCCGGGCCCGGACTCGGAGCGCGCGAAGGCCATCGCGGCACGCGTCGCGCGGCCCGCACCGTAGGACCTTGTGAAGCCGCTGGTCATAGCCCTTTCGGGGGCTGGGATCAGCGGCTGAACAACTGGGGCGCGAGCACCCTCTCGGACCCTGTACACTTTTTCTCGGCCGGTCAGAAAAAGACCGGGCATGGTGGGTATAGCTCAGATGGTAGAGCACCTGGTTGTGGTCCAGGATGTCGCGGGTTCGAGTCCCGTTACTCACCCTGAATGATCAAGGCCTGACCCGTGAAAACGGGTCAGGCCTTCTTCATGTCCAGGAACTTGGGAACACAGTGGGAACACAGGTTTCCGAACCGGGCCGTGTCGTCCCCTCCTGGCGAGCATCGTGGACGGCCCAAGAAGGACGGCACCCTGCGCCGGGGCGAGGCACCGCCCTCCGGGTCCGCGAACTCAACCTCACCTCCGCCCGCCCCACGGCGTCGATCCCAGCGGGCGTGGAAGAAGGCAGAGAAGGGCTCGGCGGGCGGGACGTTCCACCTCGGGCCGCCGAAGACCGGGCGAGCGCGCCGGCTGAGCACTGCGTTCGGCGGCGGGGAGTTCCGGCCCGCGCGGTACGGGGCCCCGGAGCGGCCGGCCCGGAGTTCAGGCGTCGATGCCGCGTCGCGCGAGATCGGCCGCGATGCCGTCCAGGACACCGGCAAGGCCAGAGGCGAACAGCGCGTCGAGATCCCAGGGGTCGGCGCCCGCGCGCATCGCGCGGGCGAGCCGGGGATACGCGCCGGGTGCGTACAGCGGGTTCGGTACGTGGTCCGGGGCCTTCGCCCCCTGCTTCGCGGCGGCGTTCGCCTGCCGCTCCGCCTCCGCGTCGCTGACGAGGATCAGCGCCACGCCCTGGATGTAGGAGGCGAACATGAACATGTACCGGAAGGCGTCGGCGGGTTCGAGGGCGAGACCGTCGAACGAGGAGAAGGCGCTCTCGCTGTCCGCCGCGAGCGCCGGGCTGAAATACGCGCGGGTCGTCACCATGACCCTCGGCAGGATCCACGGGTGGCGGTGGTACAGCTCCCAGTCGCGGTACGCGGCGCGTTCGAGGCCGTGACGCCAGTTCCGCGGTGGTGATTCGGGCAGCGGCACGTCGGTCATCGCGGCCTCGACCATCAGGGTCACCAGGTCGTCCTTGGATGCCACATGCCGGTACAGGGACATCGCGCCGGTGCCGAGCTCCGTGGCGACCCTGCGCATGGACAGCGCGTCGAGCCCCTCCGCGCCCGCGATGACGATCCCGGCCCGCACGATGCGTTCGACGGTGAGATGCGGTGCGCCGCCGTCGCCCTCCGGGACGTCGGCCGGCGTTTCCGCCCTGCGCGCCCGGTAGGCCCTCGCCTGGCACGCACGGGAGCAGTAGAGCCTCGGCCGTCCCCGGTCCGCGGGCTCCAGCGCCCTTCCGCATGAGGCACATGCCGGCTGCACGGACATCGAGCTACGTCGTGCTGGCCCTGCTCCGGGCCGATTCGGGAATCGTCCACCTCGTCGGCGGCATGACCGTCGTCTCGATCGGCATCGGAGCCGTCTCCGCGGTCGTCACCGAGGTGATCCTGTCCGCCGCACCGCCGGAGCGGGCCGGGGCTGCCTCCGCCTTGACCGAGACCTCTGCCGAGTTCGGCGGGGCGCTGGGCATCGCGCTCCTGGGCAGCATCGGCACCGCCGTCTACCGTTCGGAACTGGCGGCCAAGGCTCCTGACGGCCTCGGGCCCGAGGAGCTGGAGGCGGCGAGGAGCACCCTCGGCGGCGCCGTCGAGACCGCCACCACCCTCCCGGGGAGCACCGCCGAATCCCTGCGGAACGTGGCCTTCGAGGCCTTCGCCCGGGAGGCCCGGATCGCCTCGGTGGTCAGTGCCGTCCTGATGGCGGGCGGGGCGATCCTCATCGCCACCCTGCTCCGCACCGCACGCACCCGGCCCGGACCCGAGTCCCCGCGATCCGCGGCGGAGCACCACGACAGGGACCGGGCGGGAGACCCGCACTCCGGGGCGGCTCTGCACTGAGCGGCGCTCCCGCTCTGCCGCACCGGCGCCCGCGCCGGTGCGGCAGAGCGCTCGCTCGCCGTCACGAGGAGTCGCGGACGACCAGTTCGGTGGGGAGCACGGTCTGCGGACGCTCCTGGTGCTCGCTCGCGATCTCCTTGAGCAGTACGCGGGCCATCGTGCGGCCCATCTCCTCGATCGGCTGGCGCACGCTGGTGAGGGCCGGGTCCATGTGGCGGGCCACCGCCGAGTCGTCGAAGCCGATGAGGGCCACATCGTCCGGGATGCGCCGGCCGGCCTCGCGCAGCACCTGACGGGCACCCGCGGCCATCACGTCGGAGGCGGCGAACACCGCGTCGACGTCGGGGCGCCGGGCGAGCAGCTCGCGCATGGCCCGCGCACCGCCCTCCTCGGTGAAGTCGGCCGGGGCGATCAGCCCCTCGTCCGGTTCGAGACCGGCCTCGGACGCCGCCTCGCGGTAGCCGTCGAGGCGGCGCTGTGCACCGTAGACGTCCCGGGGCCCGGTGATCGTGGCGATGGCGCGGCGCCCCCGGGAGACCAGGTGGTCGACTGCGGCGCGGGCGCCGCCGAAGTTGTCGGAGTCGACCGAGGCGAGCGTTTCGGAGGCCCACCTGCGACCGCTCATCACGGCCGGCATACCGAGCTGCTCCAGCAGATCCGGCAGCGGGTCGTCGGCGTGGACGGAGACCAGCAGCACGCCGTCGACACGGTGCGCCGTCAGGTACTGGGCCAGCCGACGGCGCTCCCGGTCGTTGCCGACGAGGGTGAGCAGCAGCTGCATGTCGGTGTCGGCGAGCGCCGCGCCGACCCCGCGGACGATGTCGGAGAAGTACGGCTCGGCGAAGAAGCGGGTCTCCGGCTCGGGCACCACCAGGGCGATGGCGTCCGTGCGGTTCGCGGCGAGCGCGCGGGCCGCGCGATTGGGTACGTAGCCCAGCTCGGCGACGGCCGCCTCCACCGCCTCGCGGGTCTGCGCGCTGACCCGCGGCGAGCCGTTGATGACCCGCGAGGCCGTGCCGCGTCCCACCCCTGCCCGCGCCGCGACTTCTTCGAGCGTGGGCCGGCCACCGCTCCGTACTCGCGCTGCCGCCATGGCTGCCTCCCGTTCGCGGTCAATTTCTCACAGCCGGATAGCCAAACCAAGTCCTGGGTATCGGCTCCCCCGGCGCCCGTACGGGCCGGGCGGCCGCTCCGTATCACCGTTCTGGGAGCGCTCCCAATTCTATGGCGGGGACGGGCTCGGCGAGAGAGGCGAGAGAAAGCGGAGATCTGGCGCGGACGGCCGGGTCCCGGTGGGCAGGGGGCGGTCAGCCGAGGGTGGTGGCCGGGGACGGGGGCAGCGCGTGGTGGCGGATGACGTCGGCGTACCAGTGGGCGCTCGCCTTGGGGATGCGGAGCTGGGTGGCGTAGTCGACGTAGACGGCGCCGAAGCGCTTGGAGTACCCGTACGCCCACTCGAAGTTGTCCATCAGGGACCAGAGGAAGTAGCCGCGGACGTCCGCCCCGTCGGCCACGGCCCGCTGTACGGCGTCGAGGTGACCGCGCAGGTACGCGATCCGCTCGGGGTCCTCGACCCGGCCCTCGGGTGAGACGTAGTCGTCGAAGGCCGCCCCGTTCTCGGTCACCATCAGCGGCAGGCCGGGGTGGTCCCGCGAGACGTCGACGAGCAGGTCGTACAGCCCGCCGGGGTCGATCGCCCAGTTCATCGCGGTGCGCCTGCTGCCCTCGCGGATGTGGAAGGCGACGTGTTCGGATCCGGGCCACGGGGAGTGGTCGCTGTTGCCGTGCCCGTCGTCGCGCGAGTCGCCGGAGCCGTCGGCGGGCGTGGAAACGAGCGTCGGTGTGTAGTAGTTGACGCCCAGGACGTCGACCGGCCGGGAGATGGCGGCCGGGTCGCCGTCGTGGACCAGCTCCGACCAGTCGACCAGGTGCGCGGTGTCGGCGATCAGGTCCTCGGGGTACGCGCCGTGCAGTATCGGGCCGGTGAAGATCCGGTTGCCGACCGCGTCGATCCGGCGGGCGGCGTCCGCGTCGGCCGCGCTGCCGGTCAGCGGGCGGACGTGGTGGAGGTTGAGGGTGACCGAGATCTGCGCGGTGGCGGGGAGGCGGTCGCGCAGGACCTCGGTCGCCCGGCCGTGGGCGAGGTTGAGGTGGTGGGCGGCGCGCAGCGCGGCGGCGGGCTCGGTGCGCCCGGGGGCGTGCACGCCGGAGCCGTAGCCGAGGAAGGCCGAGCACCACGGTTCGTTGAGGGTGGTCCAGGTGCTGACGCGGTCGCCGAGGGCTCCGGCCATGATGTCGGCGTAGTCGGCGAAGCGTTCGGCGGTCTCCCGCTGGGGCCAGCCGCCCGCGTCCTCCAGTTCCTGGGGCAGGTCCCAGTGGTAGAGGGTGGCGACGGGCGCGATGCCCGCTTCGAGGAGTTCGTCGACGAGCCTGCGGTAGAAGTCCAGTCCGCGTTCGACGGCGGGGCCGCGGCCGGTGGGCTGCACCCGGGGCCAGGAGACGGAGAAGCGGTAGGCCGTCAGACCGAGCCGCTTCATCAGCGCCACGTCGTCGCGGTAGCGGTGGTAGTGGTCGGCGGCGACGTCCCCGGTGTCGCCGTTGCGGACCTTGCCCGGAGTGTGGCTGAAGGTGTCCCAGATGGAGGGGGTGCGGCCGTCCTCGGCGGCGGCGCCCTCGACCTGGTAGGCGGCGGTGGCCGCCCCCCAGACGAAACCGGTCGGGAATTCCGCTGCCTCGGGTGCGGCCTTCGGGGCGGTGTCGGGTCGTACGGCAGTCATGCGGGAGCGCTCCCAGGGGTGGTCGGGCAGGGGCTGGTGAGGTGTGGGTGAGAGGTGTGGGGCTCCGGGGCCCGTGCGGCCTGCGGTCAGGGCTTCAGGACGTTCGGGCCCGGGCGAAAGGCGGGTGACGCGGTGTCATCCCTTGACGGCGCCGGACATGATTCCGCCGACGATCCGCTTGCCGAAGATCACGAACACCACGAGCAGCGGCAGCGTGCTGATCAGCGCACCGGCCATCACGATGCTCTGGTCGGGGGTGTACGAGGCGCTCAGCCGGCCGAGGGCCACCTGGAGCGTGGGATTCTGCTGGTTCAGGGCGAGGTAGGGCCAGAAGAAGTCGTTCCACGCCTGTACGAAGGTGAGCATCCCCAGCACCATCATCGCGGGGCGGGCCACCGGCAGGACCACGCTGCGCACGATGCGGAAGTTGTTCGCGCCGTCGATCTTGGCGGCCTCGACGAGCTCGTAGGGCAGCGCCTCGCTCAGGTACTGCCGCATGAAGAACACCCCGAACGCGCTCACCAGGGTCGGGAAGATCACCGACTCCAGCCTCCCGCCCCAGCCGATGTCGGACATCATCATGAACAGCGGGACGACGCTGAGCTGCGGCGGGATGGTCAGCGTGGCGATGACGCCGGTCATCAGCGCCCCGCGGCCCCGGAAGCGCATCTTGGCGAAGGCGTAGCCGGCCAGGGTGCAGAAGAAGAGCGTCGCCGCGGTGATGCAGCCGGCGACGACGAAGCTGTTGACGATCGCCCGGCCGAGGTGTGCCTGGGTCCAGGCCGCGTCGAGGTTGTGCAGCAGCCGCCCGCCCGGCAGGAACGGCGGTGTGGTGGCGAGCACTTCGTCCTGGGTGCGGGACGCGGCCACCAGCGTCCAGTAGAGCGGCAGCAGCGAGCCGATGCCGACGACGGCCAGCGCGATGTAGGCGAACGGGCCACCCTGCAACTGCTTGCCCGCGCCCGGCCTGAACCGGCTCGGGCGCCGTGTGTCCCGTCGGCGGGCGGGCGGGGCGGTGGCCTCCGGGGCTTCGATGGGACTGATCATGGTCATGGAAATCGCTCCCGGTCAGACCGCGGATGTGCGTACGAAGCGGCCGATGAGCCGGTTGACCGCGGCGATGATCAGCAGGAGGGCGAGCATCGCCCAGGCCACTGCGGCGGCCGGGCCGAGATGCCCGAGATTCCAGCCGTAGTTGTAGAGGTAGACGCTGAGCGTCTCGTACTGGTGCTCGTTGCCGCCCGTCGCTCCGAGGACGCCGCCCTCCAGCAGTAGCGGCTCACCGAACAACTGCATGGAACCGATGGTCGAGATGACGATCGTGAAGAGGATGGTGGGCCGCAGCGAGGGGATGGTCACCTTGCGGAACTGCTGCCAGCGCGATGCGCCGTCCAGCGCGGCGGCCTCGTACAGATCGGTCGGCACGGCCTGCATGGCGGCCAGATAGATCAGGGCGTTGTAGCCCGTCCAGCGCCAGATGACGATGACGGAGATCGCGATCTTCGACGTCCAGTGGCCGTTGACCCAGTTCGTGTCGCCGAGGCCGACGAAGTGCAGCACCCAGTTCAGCAGGCCGCCGTCGGCCCGGAAGACCAGGGCGAAGACGAGGGCGGCGGAGGCCACCGAGGTGGCGTACGGGGTGAGGACGACCGTCCGCCAGAAGGTGCTGGCCCGCAGCCGGTAGTTCAGCAGATGGGCCAGGCCGAGCGCGACCAGCAGCTGCGGAACCGTCGACATGACCCCGATCAGGAAGGTGTTGCCGACGGCCGTCCAGAACTCGGAGTCGTGCAGGATCCGGTCGAAGTTGTCCCAGCCGACCCACTCCATCCGGTCCAGCCCGGTCATCTCCACCCGGTGCAGGGCGATCCACCCGGTGTAGAGCAGCGGGTAGAGGCCGAACGCGCCGAAGACGAGGAAGAACGGGGCTGTGTAGGCGTACGGCGATGCCTTGTCGTCGAACCGCCACAGCCGGCTCCGCCGGGTCTGCCGACCGGATCGGGCCGACGCGTGCGGGGATCCGCCGGGTGGCGGGGCGTATGCGTCCCGGGTGGGTGTCGAGGTGGCCACGGGCGGGAGTCCTTCCCTGGGTGACGGGGGTGCCTGGCGGGGCGTGGCGCGTGGGCCGAGGCAGGAGTTGGGGCAAGTGGTGGGGCTGCGACAGGAGTTGGCGTGCGGGGGCGGGGTGGGTACGAGGGGTGCTTGTGCCGGTGCGGGCGGCTTCTGAGGGCCGCCCGCACCGGCGGCGGTCAGCCGATCGCCTTGTCGATCGCGTCGGTCGCGGCCTTCCAGGCGTCGTCGGGGCTGGTGCCCCGCTGCTCCATGTTGGTGATCTGGGTCGAGATGGTGTCCTTGATGACGCCGTCCTTCGGGCCGAGCACCGCCTCGGGGATGGACCTGGCCTCGTCGGCGTAGATCTGTCCGATCGGGGCGTCGTTGAAGTACGGCAGCTTCGCGTTCTTCACGTCCGGCAGTTCGTACGCGCCCTTGTTGGACGGGAACACACCGATCGCCTTGAACACGGCGGCCTGCTGCTCGGGCGCGGTCAGCCACTTCACGAGCTTGCCCGCCTCCACCACGTTCTTCCCCGACTTGGGCACGGCGAGGAAGGAGCCGCCCCAGTTGGCGGCGGTCGCACCGGGCGCGGTGGTGATGTCCCACTTGCCCCTGTTGGCCTCACCGGCGTTGGCCGAGATCTGCCCGGCCATCCACGCGGGGCAGGCCACGGTGGCGATGGTGCCCTTGCGCAGCGCGGGGACCCAGGTGTTGGTGTCGAACTGGGCCAGGCCCTGGGAGAGCTTCTTGGCCGCGGCCTCGGCGGCCAGCTTCCAGCCCTGCTCGACGCTGGGGCTCTCCTTGTAGACCGGCTTGCCGCTCCCGTCGTAGTACTGCTCGGAGTTCGAGCTCACGACCGCGTTGAACATGGCGCTCGCGGAGTCCATGAAGTACGTGCCCGCGGGGGCCTTCTTCTTGTACTCCTCGCCGAGCGCGAGGTAGTCCTCCCAGCCGCCCGCGACCTTCTTGGCGACCTCCGCGCGGTCGGTCGGCAGGCCGGCCTTCTTGAACAGGTCGGTGTTGTAGCAGAGGGACATCGGGCCGATGTCGGTGCCCGCGCCGATCACCGCACCGCCCGGCGCGGTGGCCTGCTTCGCCTTCCAGGAGACCCAGTCGTCGACGTCGATCACCTTGCCGAGGTCGACGAAGGAGTCTGCCTTGGTGTCGGCGATCTCCTTGATCCGGCCGACCTCGATGCCCTGGATGTCGGCGAGACCGCTGCCCGAGTTCAGCTGCTGGAGCAGCTTGGGGTAGTAGACCTTCTCGTCGGCGGTGACGTCTTCCCTGACCGTGATGTTCGGGTGCAGCTCGTGGTACTTGGCGAAGAGTCCGGCCTCCTTGTAGCCGAACTGCCCGAAGTCGGCGACGGTCAGCGTGATGTTCCCGTTCGCGTCGGGGCCCGTACTGCCCGACGGGTCCGAGTCGCTGCTGCAGCCGGTCAGCAACAGGGCCGAGGCCGTCAGGGCCGTGGTGGCCAGGACCGCGACTCTGCGGGTCCGGCCGGCGGCGGTGCGGGTGATGCGCATTCCACTGCTCCTTGTTCCGGGGTGGGAGGTGCTGTTCCGGGGAGGTGCTGTCCCCGGGTGGGGCGTTCCGGGTGGGGCGTTCCGGGTGGGGCCGGCGTTCTTGCTGCGCGGCACGGTCGCCGGTGGGTGCGAGTGCCTCGTGGTTCGGGGAGGAGGGCACGGACAGCGCCGTACGGGCGGGAGGCCCACCCGATGTGGGAGCGCTCCCATGCGTCGATGTCGGAAGGTTCCTGCCTTGAAGGGGCGGGTGTCAAGAGTTGAAGACGCTTCCGTTGCCCGAGCGTGTCCCGCAAGTCACGGGACCGTGTCCCGCCGAGGTCTTGCCACAAGCCGTATACGCCGCCCGGGAATTCACGCCGTACGGAGAACGTGCAGGCCGGCGACCGGCGGGGAGGGATCACCCCGCCGGTCGCCCCGGACCGCCCCCGCCCCGCCGCATTTCGGCCCGCCACCGGGAGCGGCCTCGCCATCCCGCGTTCACACCGTCACGCCCGCCGAAAGGTGAACGGGGCATCGCACAGCGAGGGCGGTCGGGGACGCATCCACTTCTTCCTTCGAAGCCGGTCTCCCTTCGAAGCCGGTCTTCCTTTGAAGCCGGCCTTCCTTCGAAGCCGGCCCGGAGCGGCCCGTCCTACGCCGCCCGCAGCCGGGCCAGCGTGGATTCGAGTTCGGTCTGCGCGGCCCGGCCCGCCGATTCCGCGTCCCCGGCCACCACGGCCCGCACCAGCGCGTCATGGGTGGCGTCGCCGTGGTCCGGATCCTCGCGGCGCAGGCCGAACAGCTCCACGAGGTCGATGAGTCCCTGCCGCAGCGCGGGCGCGAACTCGCCGAAGAGATCGGTGAGTACGGGATTGTGTGCCGCGACGACCACGGCCCGGTGCAGCGCGATGTCCGCGTCCACGAACTCCGCGTCTCCCCCGGACCCGGCCGCCCGCCGCGCGCCGAGCGCCGCGTCGAGGGCGATCAGGTCCTCGTCCGTACGGCGCCGCGCGGCCAGCCGGGCGGCCTGCACCTCGATCAGCATGCGCACCTCGTACACATCGGTGATCGTGGCCCGGCGCAGCCGGGCCGGCCAGTCCTCCGTCACCCGGTCGGCGATGACGAAGACGCCCGCACCCTGCCGGGACCGGAGCAGCCCGAGCGTGGCCAGGGTGCGCACCGCCTCGCGGACCGTGGAGCGGCCCACGCCGAGCGTCTTGGCCAGGGTCGTCTCGCCGGGAATCCTCATGCCGACCGGCCAGTGCCCCTCGGTGATCTGCTCGCGCAGATGGTTCGTGGCCTGTTCGACCAGGGGGCTGGGGCGGAGCGGACCGAGCGAGGACACGATGTTCACCTGTCAGGTTGTCTGAGGACTTGCTTTCTGGCTACTCTACCGGCCATGACGCACAGCGGTCTCCTTCTTCTCGGCTGCCGCGGCGGGGCCTGAAGCGACCGGCACCCCGCCGCGGGATGCCGTGCTGCGCCGGTCGCGTCCGGCGATGCGAGAAGAGACCCTTCATGTCCGACCGTCAGTCACCGATGCACGGCTTCCCCACGATCTGCACTCCGCGCGGGCCCGTGCCCGCCGACGCGCCCCGCTGGAATCCGCAGCGGGCGAGTTCCATGCCCTCCCACCGCTATCTCTCCGCGTTCGACCGCGTCGAGGTCCCGGCGACCGGCCGCACCTGGCCGCAGGCCCGTATCGAACGTGCCCCGCTCTGGGTGCCCGTGGACCTGCGCGACGGCAACCAGGCACTGGCCGAGCCCATGGACACGCCGCGCAAGCGCCGGATGTTCGATCTGCTCGTCGCCATGGGGTTCAAGGAGATCGAGATCGGCTATCCGTCGGCGAGCCGCACCGACTTCGACTTCGTCCGGCACCTGGCCGTCGGCGGCACCGTGCCGGACGACGTCACCGTGGTCGTCTTCACCCCGGCCAAGCAGGATCTGATCGAGCGGACCTTCGAGTCCATCGAGGGGATGGACCGCGTGGTCGTCCATCTGTACATCCCGACCGCGCCCGTCTGGCGCGATGTGGTGCTCGGCCGCAGCAGGGCCGAGGTGCACCGCACGGTGCTGGAGTCCGCGCGGCAGATGGAACGGCTGGCGCGGGCGCGGCCCGGGGCGGACATCCGGTTCGAGTTCTCCCCCGAGGTGTTCGTCCTCACCGAGCCGGACTTCGTCCTGGAGATCTGCAACAGCCTCACCGAACTGTGGGACGCCTCCCCGGACCGTCCGGTCATCCACAACCTGCCCGCCACGGTGGAGATCGCGACGCCGAATGTGTACGCGGACCAGATCGAGTACATGCACCGCCATCTGGACCGGCGGGACTCGGTGATCCTCTCCGTCCATCCGCACAACGACCGCGGCACCGGCACCGCGTGCGCCGAGCTCGCGGTCCTCGCGGGTGCGCAGCGCGTGGAGGGCTGCCTGTTCGGCAACGGGGAGCGCACCGGCAATGTCGACCTGGTCAATCTGGCCCTGAATCTACACGCCCAGGGCGTCGACCCGATGATCGACTTCTCCGACATCGACGAGATCCGCCGCACGGTCGAGTACTGCAACCGGCTGCCGGTGCCGCCCCGCCACCCCTACGGCGGCGATCTCGTCCACACGGCCTTCTCCGGCACCCATCAGGACGCCATCAGCAAGGGCTTCGCCCATCACGCGAGCAGCGGCTCCGAGCTGTGGTCGGTGCCGTATCTGCCGATCGACCCGGCGGACGTGGGGCGTACGTACGAGGCGGTCATCCGGGTCAACAGCCAGTCCGGGAAGGGCGGCATCGCCCATCTGCTGCGGAGCAACTACGGGGTGGACCTGCCGGCCCGGCTGCGCGCGGACTTCTCGCGCACGGTGCAGGCCGCGACCGACGACAGCGGTCTGGAGGCCACACCGAAGGATCTGTGGGAACTGTTCGACACGGCGTACCTGGCCCCGGGCCGGGCCGGGAACGTGGCCCTGACCTCCTGGTCCACGGACCGGAACCCGGCCGGTGAGCACCGGTTCATCTGCACGCTGCGGGTGGACGAGCGGGAGGGCGACTACGAGGGCACGGGCAACGGTCCGGTGTCGGCGTTCACCCGTGCGCTGGCCGCCGCGGGCATCGAGGTGGACATCCTCGACTACACGGAGCACGCGACGGGGACGGGGCAGGGCAGCCCGGCAATGGCGTACGCGGAGTGCCGGGTGGGCGACGAGGTGTGCTGGGGTGCGGGCCAGGACACCTCCGTCCTCACCGCCTCGATCCTGGCGGTGCTGTCGGCGGTGAACCGGGCGGGCTGAGGGCGGTCGGCGGAAAGGGGCGCGCATCCCGGCCGGTGATGGGGGGTTGGGATGCGCGGGCGCGGGTTGGTCTGCGGGAAGCGAGAAGCCCTGCTCGTACGCGCCGAACGCCTTCGTGAACGCCAGTGGTTCCTGGACGACGGAGCTTCCCCGGGTCGGGATCGTCCGACCGGGCGTCACGCCCCGGCGCCGCCCCCGTTCTTGCGGGCCTTCTGTTGAAGGCTGAGGACGGGGTCCTCAGCTTCTCCAGCTTCGACTACGAGGTCTCGGCCCGGGTCTCGGTGGACGC
>NZ_JBEXPH010000064.1:0-43138 GCF_040611955.1 Streptomyces sp. NPDC006510
ACCGATCACCGCGCGCAGCGGCAGGTTGTTCAGGAACAGCCCCAGCACCTTGTCGGCGTCCGGTTCCTCCGGGCGGCACGCCACGGTGAGGCCGGATGCTGCTCGGCGACCGGACCGGCCGGCCGCTGACCCCGGGGGTGATGTACGACGACGGGCGGGCCGTGGCGGAGGCGGCCAGGGCCGGGACCCCGCCGAGCTGGGCACTGCCCAAGGTGATGTGGCTGCTGCGGGAGTACGGGGGAGGGGCGGGCGGTGCCGTACGGGTGATGCATCAGGCCGATCTGGTCCTGGCCCGGCTCGCCGGGACACCGCTGCCCACCGATTCCAGCCACGCTCTGAAGACCGGCTACGACCTGGAGCGGGACGACTGGCCGCGGCGGAGATTCGGGAAGCTGGGCCTGCCCGACGGGCTGTTCCCGGACGTGGTGCGGCCGGGAACGCGGATCGGTGAGGTGGGGCGGGCGGCGGCCGAGGAGACCGGTATCCCGGCGGGCACGCCCCTCGTGGCCGGGATGACGGACGGATGCGCGGCGCAGCTCGCCTCCGGTGCGCTCGCCGTCGGCTCCTGGAACTCGGTGCTCGGCACGACGCTGGTCCTCAAGGGGGTCGCCTCGTCACCGGTCGAGGACCCGGCGGGCGTCGTCTACAACCACCGCGCCCCGGACGGCAGCTGGCTCCCGGGCGGGGCCTCGGGCGTCGGCGGCGGAGCGCTGACCGCCGCCTTCCCGGCCGTGGACCCGGCCCGGCTGGACGCGCTGGCCCGCGATCACGAACCGGCGCGCGTGGTGGCGTACCCCCTGGTGGCGACGGGGGAGCGCTTCCCCTTCGTCGCGCCGGGGGCCACCGGGTTCCTGCTCGGCGAGCCCGCCTCCGACGCCGAGCACTGGCTGGCCCTGCTGACCGGGGTGGGCCTGGTCGAACGGCTCTGCCTCGACTACCTCGACCTGCTCGGAGCCCCGGCGCACGGCGCGCTCACGTTCACCGGCGGCGGCGTCCGCAGCGGGTACTGGAGCCGGCTGCGCGCCGACATCCTGGGCCGCACCGTGCGCATCCCGCAGTACAGCGAGCCCGCCCTCGGCATGGCCGTCCTCGCCGCGTACGGGGCGAGGGCCGCGCCCACCCTGCACGGGGCCGCGGCCAGTATGGTGCGGCTGCGCCACGTGCTGCGCCCGCACCCGGTGCGTGCGGCGTGGTACACCGAGCCGTACCTCACCCTGGTGGACGAACTGGAGCGACGCGGCTGGCTCCCCGGCCCGGTCGCGGCCCACGCCCGAACCCGAACGGAGCAGCAGCAGTGACCGCTCGTACCCGATCGGGCCGGCCGTGACCACCCGTACGTGATCGCCGCCATGACCGCCCGAACCCGAACGGAGAAGCCATGACCAGGAGCCCGGCCACCCTGCTGCTCGCCCGCCACGGTCAGACCGTCTGGCACGCGGAGAACCGCTACGCCGGGGTCAGCGACATCGCCCTCACCGACGAGGGCCGCCGCCAGGCCCGGCAGTTGGGCGAGTGGGCGGCCCGGAACGAGGTCGACGCGATCTGGACGTCGACGGTCACCCGCGCGATCGAGACCGCGCAGCCCGCGTGCGAGGCGCTCGGCCTCGTCCCCCGGCGCGAACACGACCTGCGCGAATGCGACTTCGGCGAGGTGGAGGGGCGCACGCTGGCGGAGTTCGCGGCCGAGCACCCGGAGCGGGCCCGGGAGTACCGCGCCGACCCGGTGGCCCATCCGTTTCCCGGGGCGGAGGACCCCAGGGCCGCGGCGGCCCGGGGGACGGCGGCGCTGCGGCGGATCGCGGACGGGCACCCGGGGCAGCGGGTGCTCGTCGTCGCGCACAACACCCTGCTGCGGCTGGTGCTGTGCGAACTGCTGTCGATTCCGCTGGGCGCCTACCGCCGGGTCTTCCCGCAGCTGCGGAACACGGCGGTGAGCGAGGTGCGGATCGGGGAGCAGGGCGGTGCGCTGCTCTCCCTCAACGTGCCCTGCACACCGGACGCGTCCGGTGTGCAGGGCGTACCGGGCGTCAGCCCTTGACGGCCGCTGCCCGCCGCTGCCGCACAAGACCGATGGCGCTGAGCACGAGGGTCAGGGCACCGGTCGCCACCAACTGGTCGCGGGTGTCCGGCTGGCGCAGCATCAGGATGAAGATGCCGACCATCGCCAGGAGCGCCACCACCGTCAGGACGGGGAAGAGCCACATCCGTACGACCAGCTTCTCCGGGGCCTCGCGCTCCAGCCGGTCGCGCAGGATCAGCTGGGAGACGGCGATGAAGATCCAGACGACCAGGATCACCGCGCCGATCATGTTGAGCAGCCACGGGAAGACGTCGTCGGGACGCCAGTAGCTGAGCAGCACGCACAGGAAGCCGAACACGGACGAGACCAGGACCGCGGTGCGCGGGACGCCCGAGGAGACCCGGCCGAGCCGCTTCGGGCCCTGGCCGCGGGCGACCAGCGAGCAGGCCATGCGCGAGGCGCCGTAGATGTTGGCGTTCATCGCGGAGAGCAGGGCGACCAGGATGACCACGTTCATGATCTCGGCCGCGCCGCTGATGCCGAGGTGGTCCAGGGCCGCGTAGAACGGGCCGACCTCCACGACCTTCGGGTCGTCCCACGGGACCAGCGTGACGACGACCGCCATCGAGCCGACGTAGAAGAGCGCGATCCGCCACATCGCCGTCCGCACGGCCCTGGCGACACCCTGCACCGGGTTCTCGGACTCGGCCGCGGCGATGGTGACGGTCTCCAGACCGCCGTACGCGAAGACCGAGGCGAGCAGCCCGATCACCAGGCCCTCGGCGCCGTTCGGCAGGAAGCCGCCCTCACCGCTGAGGTTGGCGGTGCCGGGGGCGTCCGTACCGGGCAGCACGCCCAGGATGGCCAGCACGCCGAGGACCAGGAAGAGCGTGATCGCCACGACCTTGAGGGTGGCGAACCAGAACTCGAACTCGCCGAACTTCTTCACCGAGGCCAGGTTGGTGCCCAGGAAGACCACCATGAACAGCGCGACCCAGGCCCACTCCGGGGTGCCGGGCAGCCAGCCGGTGACGATCTTCGCGGCGCCGATGCCCTCCAGACCGACGGCGACACAGAGCAGCACCCAGAACGCCCAGCCGGCGGTGAACCCCGCCCATGGCCCTATCGCACGCTCCGCGTGGACGGAGAAGGAGCCGGAGGCCGGGTTCGCGGCCGACATCTCGCCGAGCATGCGCATCACGAGCATGACCAGCAGCCCGGAGACGGCGTACGCGATGATGATCGACGGGCCCGCGGCGGCGATGCCCGCGCCCGAGCCGACGAAGAGTCCGGCGCCGATGACACCGCCGAGGGCGATCATCGACAGATGGCGCTGCTTGAGCCCGTGAGTGAGAGCCGAATCGGCCCCGGTGTCGGAGACGGCGACCGGGGAGCCCGTGGGGGGTGACGCGGAAATCCGAGACATGGACAAGCTCTGTTCGGTAGGTGAGACGTGGGGGGACGTGCGCGGACAGTCTGGGCGTGCACACCGCCGACGGGGAACCGCTGTCCGCTATACGGGCACGATGCTCACACAAGGTGCACACCCGGGTACAGCGGGGCGCCCGCCGGGCCAAGTCCGGGTCGGCGCCCGCCCGGCCGCCGGTCGATGCCGGCTGGAGTAGGCGCGGAATTGGCGGGAACCTACAGTCTTTCCCGGCGGCCCCGCCCGGCCGGATCCGGGCCGCTCCGCCCCCACCTCAGTGACGAGCATCACGCCGCCGTGTGATTGCGTACGACCCTTTGTGCGAACCTCACCAATGCCCTGGTCATCGCTTTGTGGGCCACTGATGGTGATCGAGCGTTAACCCGTGGGCTAACGTCGGGCTTCAGTCTGTCCCCACCTGCCCTCACCCCCGCGGAGTCCCGATGAGCACTGCTGCCGCCGCCCCTGCCCGCACCGGAGCGGTCCTCGCCGACCTGCTGCCCGCCGCCGGGCACCGTTACGCCGTCGACACGGCCCTGGTCCTCGGTGGCGCCGCGCTCACCGGCATCGCCGCCCAGATCGCGGTGCCGGTCCCCGGCTCCCCGGTCCCGGTGACCGGCCAGACCTTCGCCGCGCTCCTCGTCGGCACCGCGCTCGGCGCCCGCCGCGGCTTCCTCTCCCTCGCGGTGTACGCGCTGGTGGGCATGGCGGGCATGCCGTGGTTCTCCGAGGGCACCTCCGGAATGGGCTTCCCCTCCTTCGGCTACGTCCTCGGCATGCTGCTCGCCTCCGCCGTGGTCGGCGGCCTCGCCCGACGCGGCGGCGACCGCTCCGTGCTGCGCACCGCGGGCACGATGGTGCTGGGCTCCGCGATCATCTACGCGGTCGGCGTCCCGTACCTGGCGCTGGCCACCGGCATGTCGGCGAGCGCCGCGATCGCGGCCGGTCTGGTGCCGTTCCTGCTCGGTGACGCGCTGAAGGCCGCGCTGGCCATGGGCGCGCTGCCCACGGCCTGGAAGCTCATCGGCCGCCGGGGCTGACGCCGTAACTCCCTCCGAAGAGGCTCGCCGGGTCGTGACGCGACACCAGACCGGCGAGCCTCTGCCGTGTCCGCGCATCGTGGAAGCCCTCGGTCCGGTCCCCGCCGCCGAAGGAGAAGCCGAGCGACCGGCCCAGGGCGACCGGGGCGAGCACCTCGGCCACCTCCGCGTACAGGGCCCGTACCGACGCCACGTCCGTACCGTCGAGCGGTGAGAGCAGCCGCAGCAGGAACCCGGCCTCGCGGTAGGGCACCGCGTTGTCGACGGCGGGCCGTGCGGCGAGCGCGCCGCCCAGGTGGTTGAGCTGGACCACGGTCATCATCGGCGCCTTCGGCCCGGTCAGCTCCAGCACCCGCACGGCGTGCTCCTCGTCCAGACCGCCGAGCACCACGCTGTCGCCGTAGTAGGCGTGCGGGAACGGCGGGTCGCTGTGAATGGCGTGGCTGTCCGCGTACGGCAGCTCCCGCAGCGAATCCGCGAGCGCGGGCCCGATCGCCCGCAGCGGCGCGACCAGCCGCTCGCTCTCCGCCGCGCCGCCGGTGTACGCGACGCGTACCGAGACCACGTACCGGCCCCGCAGCGGCTCCGGCAGCTGTGGGACATCGGGGTACCGGATCGCCGCCAGCGAGGACGTCAGCTTGTCGGGCACGGTCCGGACCCACTCCAGATAGCCCGCGGCCACCTCGGCGGCGCCCACCCCGGCCCCGTCCCCGTCGAAGGCGACCGAGCCGCCGTACAGCCGCCCGGCCGCGACCAGGCCGATCTCCATGCCGGTCACCACGCCGAGCCGGTGGCCGCCGCCGCGCAGCGCCCAGAAGAGATCGGGTTCGCTGTCCGGGGAGACATGGCGCAGCTTCCCGTCGGCCGTCACCACGTCGAGCGTGTGCACATGGTCGGCCGCGTAGCCGAACTCCCTGGCCAGGACGGGCAGTCCGCCCCCGAGGGTGTAGGAGACCGCGCCGACCGACGGGGACGAGCCGTTCGGCGGGGCGAGCCCGTGCGGTGCGGCGGCCTCGATCACCTGCCCCCAGGTGACGCCCGCGCCGATCCGGGCGGTGCGACGGACCGGGTCGATCTCGACGGAGTCCATCCGGCGGGTGCTGATCAGGACCCCGCCCTCGACGGCGCCGGGCAAGCCGTGGCCGGTGGCGTGGACATGGACCGGGAGGCCGCGCGCGGCGGCGTCGGCCACGGCGGCCCGTACGTCCTCGGCGTGGGCGGCCTCGACGACGAGGTCGGGCCGGACCGGGAATCCGGTCTGGAAGCCGGCGGGGGCGGTGGTCATGGAAAGGCTCTCCGATCGCTCGCTCGATGGCGTTGCGAGGGAGAGCCTCTCCGGTAAACCTGACAACGGCCGTCAGGTATTGGCGGGCGTTTCCGCGTCCGTAGGGTTCTTGCGGTTCCTGACCTCGCGGACCAGCGAGATCGCCACCACCAGCGCCGCGACGAGCAGCGAGAGCAGCACCTGCTCACGTCCGCTGTCGTCGGTCAGCATGTAGACCAGGACGAACGAGATCATCGCGATGGTCGCCCAGGTCAGGTACGGGAAGAGCCACATCCGTACGACCAGCTTCTCCGGCGACTCGCGCAGGATGATGCCGCGCATCCGCAGCTGGGTGAAGCAGATGACCAGCCAGACGAACAGGGCGACCGCACCGGAGGAGTTCAGCAGGAACTGGAAGACGGTGTCGGGCCACTGGTAGTTGAAGAACACGGCGACGAAGCCGAAGACGACCGAGGACAGGATCGCGGCCTGCGGCACGCCCCGCTTGTTCGTCCGGGCGAACGCCTTCGGCGCGTCCCCGCGGCCGCCGAGCGAGAAGGCCATCCGCGAGGCGGTGTAGAGGCCGGAGTTCAGACACGACAGCACGGCGGTGAGGACGATGACGTTCATCACCTGTCCGGCGTGCGGGATACCGATGGAGTTGAGGGCGGCGACATAGCTGCCGTCCTTCACGATCGACGCGTCGTTCCACGGCAGCAGGGTGAGCACGATGAAGATCGAGCCCAGGTAGAAGACGGCGATCCGCCAGATCACGCTGTTGGTGGCCTTCTGGACGGCGCGCTGCGGGTTCTCGGACTCACCGGCGGCGAGGGTGACGATCTCACTGCCCATGAAGGAGAAGACGACCATCAGCACACCGGTGAGGATGGCGCCCGGCCCCTCGGGGAAGAACCCGCCGGTGTCGGTGAGATGCGCGAGACCCGCGCCGGGGTTGTCCGAGCCGGGCAGCAGCCCGAAGACGGCGAGCAGTCCGACGACCACGAAGGCAGCGATCGCCACGACCTTGATCCCGGCGAACCAGAACTCGAACTCGCCGTACGACCCGACCGAGACCAGGTTCGTCGCGGTCAGCACCACCATCACGATCAGCGCCCACGCCCACTGCGGAACGCCCGGCACCCAGCCCTCCAGGATCTTGGCACCCGCCGTGGCCTCGACGGCGAGCACCACGACCCAGAAGAACCAGTACAGCCAGCCGATCGAGAAACCGGCCCAGCGGCCCAGCGCCTGGTCGGCGTAGGCGGAGAAGGAGCCCGAGCTGGGGCGGGCCGCGGCCATCTCGCCGAGCATCCGCATGACGAAGACGACCATCAGGCCGACCAGGGCGTACGACAGCAGGATGGCCGGTCCCGCGGCGGCGATACCGGCGCCGGAGCCCACGAAGAGGCCCGCGCCGATCACGCCGCCGATGGCGATCATCGAGAGGTGGCGGTTCTTGAGTCCTGCCTGGAGCCCGTCAGAGGAGTCCGGGGTGTCCGGCCCGTTCGACCGGTCCGGCTTCTCGGGCTGTCGGCCCGGTCCGGCCAGAGTCGTCTGCGACGTCATGGATCGAATCCTTACGTTTGCGGATCACTCGGTTGCGTGACCTGCCGCCGCGGAGTGGTGCGACAGCGAGCGATGCATTGAAGCCCGGCGAACCACAAAAGCGGAACCCTTTCCTCCAGATAGTTGACCGGATCGTTGCCCGAGTGGCCTTGCTCACACCCGCTTCGCGTTTCGCGATCACGCGAGGTCCGCCGCAGATCCCGGGCGGACCGGCCGGAGGGTTCCGACCCCGATGGCGGCTACCCCGCGTCGCACGTGCCACACTCGGAGCATGCGCGTGTACCTCGGCTCGGACCATGCCGGCTATGAACTCAAGAACCACCTCGTCGAGTGGCTCACGGCCCAGGGCCACGAGGCCGTCGACTGCGGCCCCCACATCTACGACGCCCAGGACGACTACCCGCCGTTCTGCCTGCGTGCCGCCGAGCGGACGGCCGCGGACCCGGACAGCCTCGGCATCGTGATCGGCGGCTCCGGCAACGGCGAGCAGATCGCCGCCAACAAGGTCAAGGGCGTTCGTGCCGCTCTGGCCTGGAGCGAGCAGACCGCCGCCCTGGGCCGCGAGCACAACAACGCCAACGTGGTCGCCATCGGCGGCCGGATGCACTCGGTGGAGGAGTCCACCAAGTTCGTCGAGATCTTCCTCGCCACCCCGTACTCCAACGAGGAGCGTCACACCCGTCGCATCGAGATGCTGACGGCGTACGAGACGACCGGCGAGCTCCCCCCGATCCCGGCCCACCACCCGCAGCAGGGCTGACCGGCCTCCACCCCCCTGTGCCGCCGGTGCTCCCGGCGGCACAGCCGTTTCCGCACCCGGCCAGGTCCGTGCGGGACCATGTCAGTACGTCACCGAGGAGAGTCGCCGTCGTGCCCGAGGGACATACGATCCACCGCCTCGCGGCGGACCACCGGGACCGGTTCGCCGGGCGGCCGGTGCGGGTGAGCAGCCCGCAGGGCAAGTTCTCCGGCGGCGCCGCGCTGCTCGACGGCCGGACCTTCACCGACGTCGACGCCCATGGCAAGCACCTCTTCCTCGGCTTCGAGGGCGCCGGCTGGGTCCACATCCATCTGGGCCTGTTCGGCAAGCTCGGATTCGGTACGGTCCCGGCCCCGCTGCCCACCGACACGGTCCGGCTGCGCCTGCTGAACGACGAGCACCACGCGGATCTGCGCGGCCCGACGGCCTGTGCGCTGATCACCGATCCGGAGAAGCGCGCGATACACGACCGCCTCGGACCGGACCCGCTGCGGACCGACGAGGACGGCGAGCGGGCCTGGCTGCGGATCTCGCGCAGCCGGATCACCGTCGCGGCCCTGCTGATGGACCAGAAGGTCATCGCGGGGGTCGGCAACGTCTACCGCGCGGAGGTGCTGTTCCGGCACGGGATCGACCCGTACCGCCTCGGCCGGGACCTCACGCGCGCGGAGTGGGACGCGGTCTGGGCGGACCTGGTGGTGCTGATGCGCGAGGGCGTGCGGAACAACCGGATCGACACGGTCCGCCCCGAGCACCTGCCGGAGGCGATGGGGCGCCCGCCGCGGGTCGACGACCACGGCGGCGAGGTGTACGTGTACCGCCGCGCCCGTCAGGCCTGCCACATCTGCGGCGGCGAGATCCGCACCGCCGATCTCGCCGCCCGCAATCTCTTCTGGTGCCCGGGGTGCCAGAAGGCCTAGAGAGCTCCTAGAACCCCCGGGGCAGCCACGGGGCCGTGTCCGACAAGAACGCCGACGACGCCTCCGCCAGCGCGCCCGCCCGCAGCTCCCGTACCCGCCCGGCCAGACCCAGCGAGCTCAGCGACTCGCCGCCCAGATACGCCGAGCCCAACTCCCGTACCGAGAGCGCGAGATCGGCCGGGTCGTCGGTGCGCCGGCACGACGCGACGCCCTTCGCGTCGGCCGTGAGCCGCCAACGCCCCGCGTTCCAGGGGCAGAACGCGTCCTCCACCTCGAACACCACGTCCAGCGGGCCCCGGTACATCCGGGCCTCCAGCGCCGCCCCCAGCTCCACCAGACGCACATGGAGCGAATCGCGGACCCGGATGTTGCACCGCCGCACGTCCGACACCAGGTGCAGCACCGCGTCGTCGACCGGCCGGTTCCGGGCGTCGATCGTCGACATCAGGTCGATCTCGAAGATGAACCGCCACAACGCCGCGTACGCCGCCGGGTCCAGCGCGGCCAGATCGTGCACCCCGACGATGCCCTTGGGGCCGGCCGGCTCCCACTCCGGCTTGATGCGGTACGTGACATAGCCGACGATCTCCCCGTCCCGCTCCGCCAGCACGCACTGCTGCGCCGAACTGCCCTGCTGGGAGGAGACCGGGTCGACCATCGACTTCCGTTCCCAGCCGGGCGCATGGGCCGGCGTACCGGGACGGCCGGACACCAGCCGCGCGTACACGCCCTCGCACGCGGCCATCGCCTCGTCCGGCTTCGCGTGGCGCAGCCGCACCTCGTCCGTGCCCGGCGGCACCGTCAGCCGGACCCGGTCCTTGTCGATCGTCATGGACATCTGCCGCGAGGCGGTGCCGTAGCCGAACCGGCCGTAGATCACCGGTTCCGAGGCCGTCAGGACGGCGATCGGCTCGCCCAGCGCACGGATGTCGTCCAGCTGCCTGCGCATCATCGAGGTCAGCAACCCGCGCCTGCGGTGGGTGGAGGCGACGCTCACCATCGTGATCGCGGCGGCGGGCACCAGCGCCCCGCCGGGCACCGCGACCCGGAAGCTGAACGCCCCTGCCGTGGCGACGACATCGCCGCCGTCCCAGATGCCGATCGACCGCTCGTGCTCGGTCAGCTGCTCGAACAGCTCACGCTCCTCCGGGGGCTCCGCGACGCCCCCGAACGCGAGTTCCAGACACTCGAACCATTCGTTCCACTCGGACGGGCGCAACACACGAAGCTCTGTAGTCATGCGCCATGCCTACCAGGGGCGCGGCAGCGGGGCGACCCGATTTCGAACGCATTGTCACGGGGTCCCTCTGCACCTGGGGCGGCCGGGTAGATAGGGTCCCGGCAATGGCCCGTCGCACAGGAGCAGATACGTACCCGGCCCGATTGCGGAAATCGGCGCACCGGGCACGCATCGCGCTGCGCAAGTCCGGTGTCGACTACTTCCGCGGCGACGGATCGGACTGGATCGCGCTGGCCGGCCTGCTGCTGACCATTCCGGCCATCACCTGTGCCACGCTGCTCGATCCGATGTGGTGCTCACCGGCCGCGCTCGTCCTGCCGATCGTCGCGGGCGGCCTGCTGCTGCGCCCGGCCAGTCTGCTGGGTCTGTACGCGACCGCCGCCACGGCCCTGATCGTGGAGTCGGTCGGACTGGGGCCGTACGCCGACGGTCCGGCCACGGTGACCCCCGGAATCGTCCTGGTGGTCGCGGCCTGCGGCTTCTTCGGGCTGGTCCTCGCCCAGTTCCGGGCCAGGGTCGGCGTGCCGTGGCGGCGCGGCGGCACCATGCTCTTCGACCTGCGCGAACGCATCCGGGTACAGAGCGCTTTGCCCAGGCTGCCGCAGGGCTGGCACCGCGAGATGGCGCTGCGCCCGGCGGGCGGGCAGTCCTTCTCCGGGGACTTCGTCGTCGCCGCCCGCACCAACGGCGGACGGACCCTGGAGGCCGTGCTCACCGATGTCTCCGGCAAGGGCATGGACGCGGGCTCCCGCGCGCTCCTGCTGTCCGGGGCCTTCGGCGGTCTCCTCGGCTCGCTGCCCCCGCACGGCTTCCTGCCGGCGGCCAACGGCTATCTGCTGCGCCAGGACTGGGACGAGGGGTTCGCCACCTCGATCCATCTGGTCCTGGACCTCGAATCGGGCGACTACGAACTCCTGTCGGCCGGACACCCGCCCGCCCTCCAGCTCCACTCGGGCAGCGGCCAGTGGGAGGAGAAAGCGGCCGAGGGGCCGCTGCTGGGGGTGTACGACGGGGCGCAGTTCGACGCCGTGAAGGGCTCGCTGGCCCCCGGCGACGTACTGATGCTGTTCACGGACGGCCTGGTCGAGGCGTCCGACCGCGATATCGCGGAGGGCATCGACCGGTTGACCGGTGAGGCCGACCGCTATGTCGCCACCGGCTTCGAGGGTGCGGCCTGGCACCTGATCGAGGCATGCGCCAAGGACGTCAACGACGACCGGGCGCTGCTGCTGTTGTCGCGCAGATCCTGAGCCGTACGTTCTGCTGCCGCACGGACCCTGAACCGTACGCAAACGGCCCGAACCAGGCGCGGGTCAACGGCGATCGACCCATCACCGGAACGTGGACACTGTGCGGTTGCGGGTACGGGGAAGACCCTGGGCCGTTCCCCGCACCCGCAGCGCAGTGGGCGTCGCCTCAGGCCGGGACCGCGAGTTTCCCGGCGCCGTCGTCGCTGTCGCTGTCCTCACCCCGGCCCCGCCCGCCGGGCAGGATGCGGGCGAGCCAGTGCGAGCGCCCGGCCGCCAGCGGTGCGAGGACCGCGAGCAGGAGCACATAGCCCGCGATGAACGGGGAGAGCCGCTCGTCCAGCCCCGCGGCCGCCGCCATCGTGGCGAGGATCAGGGCGAACTCGCCGCGCGCCACCAGCGTGGTGGAGATGTTCGCCGTGGCCTGCGGGCCGAACCCGTACACCTTCGCGGCGGCGAGGCCGGCGAAGACGTTCATCGCCAGGGTCACCGCGACGGCGGCCAGCACCGGCCAGAGCACGGTCGGAAGGTCGCCCGGGTCGATGGAGAGCCCGAAGGCGAAGAAGAAGATCGCGCCGAAGGCGTCACGCAGCGGGTGGACCAGCTTGAGGATGCGTTCGCCGGAGGTCGTGCTGCCGAGCATCAGGCCGACCATGAAGGCGCCGATCGCGTCCGCGACCCCGAACCACTCCGAGACGCCCGCCACGAAGACCGCGGCGCCGAGGAAGGAGATGACGAGGAGTTCGTCGTCCCGGGTGCTGATCAGCTTGCCGATGACCCTGGTGCCGAACCGGGCGGCCAGCGCGAGCAGCAGCAGGAAGCCGAAGGCCTTGCCGCCGTCGACCGCCGCGGCGGAGAGGCTGTCGGCGCCCGACAGGATCGGCTGGAGCGCGGCCAGGTAGAGGGCGAGGAAGACGTCCTCGACCACGATGATGCCGAGGATCGGCTTGGTCTCCGGATTGCCGATCCGGCCCAGGTCGACCAGGACCTTGGTGACGATGGCCGACGACGAGAAGCCCAGCACACCGGCGAGGACCAGCGCTTCGGACGTGCCCCAGCCCAGCGCGAAGCCGAAGCCGAGCCCGGCGCCGACGTTCAGGGCGAGATAGGTGCCACCGGTGATCGCCATCCTGCGGCCGCCGGCCTTGAGGTCGTCGAGGTGGAATTCGAGGCCGAGGTAGAAGAGCAGCAGCACCAGACCGAGTGCGGAGAGCATCTCCAGGTCGTGCGGGTCGGCGACGAGCACGATGCCGGGTGTGTGCGGGCCGAGCAGGATTCCGGCCAGGATGAACAGGGGGATGGTCGGCAGTCCGATGCGGCTGCCGACGCGGGCGAGAACGGCGGCGGCCAGGAAGGCGCCGCCCATGGCGATGAGCGTGTCTGCGTGTCCGATGAGCCCGATCCTTCGTTAGGTCAAGAGAACGTCAAGAAAGCGTCAGTAATTAGTTTACCGAACGATTGACCTTGCAACTGTGTGCCCCCTTCCGGCGCTGCCCCGGAAGCCCCTGCCGGACCTGCCGAGATCCGCCGCCCCCCGATCGGACCTGGGGTTTGCCCCACCCCCGATCCGCCAGCAGCCGCCATGTTCCGGACCCGCCCCGGTCCATAGGTTCGAATCACGGTCGAAGAGCGGCCGACGGGCAACGGAAGGCGGACATCATGGGGCTGCGACGCACCAGGCAGCGCGCGCAGGACAGGCAGTACACGACGGACATCCACCAGGGGTCCGGGCCCGCGGACCTCGCCGTCGAACTGCGCGGCGTCCGCAGGCAGTACGGCCGGGGCAGCTCCGTAGTCCACGCCCTGCGGGGCATCGACCTGGCCCTCCCGCGCTCCACCTTCACCGCCGTCATGGGGCCCTCCGGCTCCGGAAAGTCGACCTTCCTCCAGTGCGCGGCCGGACTCGACCGCCCCACCGAGGGCTCCGTACGCCTCGGCGGCACCGAGATCACCGGCATGAGCGAGAACCGGCTCACCGAACTGCGCCGCACCCGCCTCGGCTTCGTCTTCCAGTCCTTCAACCTGCTGCCGTCCCTGACGGTCGAGCAGAACGTCGTGCTGCCCATGCGGCTGGCCGGACAGCGCACCGGCTCCGCCCGCAGCCGCCGCGAAGCCACCGAGATGCTCACGCGGGTCGGCCTCGGAGACAAGGGCGACCGCCGCCCCGGCCAGCTCTCCGGCGGACAGCAGCAGCGCGTCGCCGTCGCCCGCGCCCTGGTCACCCGGCCCGACGTGATCTTCGCCGACGAGCCCACCGGCGCCCTCGACACCACCACCGCCGCCGAGATCCTCGCCCTGCTCCGCAACGCGGTGGACGGCCTCGGCGCCACCGTCGTCATGGTCACCCACGACCCGGCGGCCGCCGCCTACGCCGACCAGGTGCTCTTCCTCGCCGACGGCGCGATCGCGGACAGTCTGCCGCGCGCCGGCGCCGCACAGATCGCCGCCCGGATGACCGCGCTGACCGCACGGAACGCCCCCGCCCACGCAGGAGCAGCAGCCTGATGTTCACCCCGCACGCCCCGAACGGCCTCGCCCGCGCGGCCGTCCGCTTCAAACCCTCCTCGTTCGTCGGGACCTTCGTCGCGCTGCTGCTCGCCGCGGCCATCGTCTCCGCCTGCGGCGTCCTGCTGGAGACCGGGCTGCGCGCCTCCGTCCCCGCGGACCGCTACGCCAAGGCCCCCGTGGTCGTCGCCGCCGACCAGCGGGTCCACATGACGGTCGGCAGCGGCGAGGGCGAGTACGACGCCGCCACCCCCGTACCGGACACCGCACGCCTCCCCGAATCCGTGGTGCGCAAGGTCGCCTCCGCCCCCGGCGCCGCAGCCGCGATCGGGGACGTCAGCTACCCCGTTCATCAGGACGGCACTCCCCTCACCGCTCACGGCTGGGGCTCCGCCGCCCTCACCGGCACGCGGCTGCTCACCGGCGAAGCGCCCCGGGCCGGCGAAGTCGTCGTCCCCGCAGGCGCCAAGGACCGGACCGGCGAGAGCATCACCCTCGACACACCCGTGGGAGCCCGGGAGTTCCGCATCGCGGGCACCACCGCCGCCGACGGCACCGTCTGGTTCACCGACCGGCAGGCCGTACAGCTCTCCGGCCACCCCGGCCGGGTCGACGCCATCGCCGTGCTCGCCGCCCGGGGCACCACCACCGACGTCCTCGCCGACCAGGTGCGCGAGGCCGTCGGCCACACCGCCCACACCCAGGTCCACACCGGCGACGACCGGGGCGGCGTCGAGGACGCGGCTGTCGTGGACGCCGAGGAACTCCTCATCGGCCTCGGCGGTTCCTTCGGCGGCGTCGCCGCCATGGTCGCCGTCTTCACCGCCGCCGGTACGGTCGCCCTCTCGGTCGGCCAGCGCAGCCGCGAATTCGCCCTGCTGCGCGCCATCGGAGCCACCCCGCGCCAGCTGCGCCGCAGCATCGCCACCGAATCCCTGCTCATCGCCCCGCTCGCCGGAGCGCTCGGCTGCCTGCCCGGAATCGTCCTGGCCCGCTGGTGGTTCGGGCAGCTCCAGGACAAGGGAGCCATCCCCGGGCCCATCGATCTGCACGTGTCCTGGCTGCCGTTGACCATCGCCACGGCCACCACGATGCTCACCGCGCTGGGCGCCGGATACTTCGCCGCCCGCAAGCCGTCGAAGATCAAGCCGGGGCTGGCTCTCGCCCAGTCCGCGGTGGAACGCCCCCCGTTCGGCTGGATCCGCACCCCGCTCGGCATCACCGCCCTGATCGGTGGCGGAGCCTTCGCGGGCGTCGCCGCCTCCACGAGCGGCGAGGACGCGGCGAACGCGGCACTCGGCGTCGTCATGTTCTTCATGCTCGCGGTCGGCCTGCTCGGCCCGCTGATCGCCCGGATCTGCGCCGCCGTCATCGGCCTCCCGCTGCGCGCCGCGGGTGCGCCGGGCTCGCTGGCCGCCGCGAACTCCCGGACGAACTCCCGCCGGCTGGCCTCCGCGATCACCCCGATCGTGCTCGCCATGGCCTTCTCGTCGACGCTCGTCTTCATGCAGACCAGCCAGGAGCGGGTGACCGCACACCAGCAGCGCGACGCCATCACCGCCGACCACATCGTCTCCGCCCCGGCGGGACTCGGCTCCGACGCCACCGCACGGGCCGCCGCCACCCCCGGTGTCTCCGCCGCCGTCGGTCTGCTCCGCGGCTCCGTCCTGGTGCCCACCGGATCGGGCGGGGACCGGAGGCTCCAGAACACCTCCGCCCAGGGGGTCGTCGGCTCCGGCGGCGACCTCGCCAAGGTTCAGGACCTCGACGTCCGGACCGGATCGCTCACCGGCCTGCGGCCCGGCACCGTCGCCATCGACACCACCCTCGCAGGCTCCACGAAGCTCGGCACGGGCGACCGGCTGGCCCTGCGCCTCCCGGACGGCACCAAGGCCTCACCGAAGATCGTCGCCGTCTACGGCCGCGGCCTGGGCACCAGCCTCGTCACGCTGCCCGCCGACGATCTGAAGACCCACGTCACCTCCCCGTACGCCTCGGACGTGCTGGTACGGGCCACCCCCGCCGCCGCACAGGAACTCACCGCGCTCGGCACCGTCACCGACCGCTCCGGCTACGCCGCCGCACAGGACCAGAACCGTGAGCTCAACGCCTGGGCCAACACCGTCATGGCCGCGGTGCTCGGCGGATTCGCCGCCATCGCCGCCGTCAACACCCTGGTGATGACCGTCCTCGACCGCCGCCGCGAACTGACCATGCTGCGCCTGGTCGGCTCCACCCACCGTCAGGTCATGGGCATGATCCGCTGGGAGGCGCTGCTGGTCACGGTGGCCGGCGCCGGTCTCGGCACCGCCATCGCACTGGCCACGCTCTTCCCGATGATGAAGGGCCTGACGGGCGAGTCACCGTACATCCCGCCGGTGCTGTACGGGACCTTCGTCGCCGCGACCGTCGGGGTCGGCCTCGCCGCCACGGTGCTCCCGGCCCGGGCGGCCCTGCGCTCAGCGGCCGCCCGTCCGTAGAGTCGGGCCATGACCGAGCCGCACGCACACCTGACCCTGGCCGAAGTCGAGGCGATCGCCCGCGAGGCCCACGCCGAGCAGCGGGACAAGGCGGGACGCCCGTACACCGAACATCTCGCCGCCGTCGCCGAGGGTGTACGGGTCCGGGGCGGCAGCGAGGAACAGATCGCCGCGGCCTGGCTGCACGACGCGGTCGAGGACGATGCGCTGTCGGCCCGGTGGCTGGCCGACGCCGCGCTGCCGCAGCAGGTGAAGGACATGGTCCTCGCCGTCACCAAACGTGACGGCGAGGACCTCCGTTCGTACACCCGGCGCATCCTGGACACTCCGGGCGCCCTGCTGATCAAGGAGTCCGACCTGGCCCACAACGCGGACCCGGCCCGCCTCGCCGTGCTGGAACCGGCGACCCGTACCCGGCTGACCGAGAAGTATGCGCTGGTACGAGGGCTGCTGGGGCTCACTCCGGGCGAATCGCCCACCGAGCAATCGGATCAAGCCAACACGGCGAAGGACTGATCCGAACGAGAGGCTCTACAGCCCGGCCGAGTCCCGCCGGAACGCCCAGTTCATGTCCGGCTCCGTCACCGGGCGCAGCGCCCGCCGTACCGGCGGCGTGCACATCAGCGTCACCGCGGCGGCCGCGACCAGCGATACGAGGACCAGGCCGACGGGCGCCGAGAGCCAGTCGTAGATGTCGAACACCCCGGCGTATCCGGCTCCCTTGATCAGGAAGCCGTGCAGCAGATAGCCGCAGATCGTCCCGGCGCCGAGCACCGTGAACCACATGCGGCGGCCCGGCACCCAGGACAGGAACCCGATCGTGAGCAGCAGCGCGCAGCCGAACATCAGCAGGGTCATCACGGCACCGGACCACCACGGGGCGCCCATCTCCTGTGCGCTGTTGCTGCGGTAGAACCAGCCCAGCTGCATCCGCGGCGCCGCCCAGTACGCGAACAGCACGGCCCCGGCGAACAGCGGCAGCGCGAGCATCCGCACCTCGCGCCGGCGCACCAGTCGGAAGTGCTCGGGCTTCAGCCGGAGCCCCAGCACGAAGAACGGCAGGAACTGCAGAACACGCTGGAGATCGAGATCGTCGCCGATCGTCGGGGAGAAGGAGGCGAGCACGGCGATGACGAGTGCGACCGGCAGCGGATGGCGCAGCGTCTGCCACAGCGGCGTGGTGATCCGCCAGATGAACAGCGCGATCAGGAACCAGGTGAGGTACCAGGGGTCGAGCAGGCTGATCGACCGGTCGGCCGAGTCGTCCGCGTACCCCCTGAACAGGGAGTACGCCGTCTCGAACAGCACATAGGGCACGGCGACACCAGTGACCAGGCGCTTCACCTTGGCGGCGGACATGTCGAAGGAGCGGGAGAAGTAGCCGGAGATGATGATGAACGCCGGCATGTGGAAGGTGTACGCCACCATGTACAGCGCTCGGGCGGTCCGGCTGCCGTCCATCACCGGTTCCCACGAGTGCGCCACCGCGACGAGCACGATGGCCAGATATTTGACGTTGTCGAAGTAGGCGTCGCGCCGCTTCGCCGGTGCGGCCGTCGGAGGCTTGTTCGCCACTGGTGCGGGAGGTGCCGCTGTGGCGGTCGTCGTCCCTCGGTGTCTGGGCTCCGACTCCCGGGTCGCCGATGGGAGCGGGGCCCTCTGAAATACGTTCGGAGCGTGGAACATCTCACGCACCTTAGACGCCCCGATTGCAATTCGTAAAACCGCTCGGGGATATCGCGTGTTCCCGTCCAATCGAAAGTGAAACCACCGACAACCGCCCGCTATGCACCGATTAATCCACCTTAAATGGGGCATATCGGAAGGCTGTTGGGGGTGTGAATTTCATCGCATCCGAACCTTGGAATTGCGTGTGAATGAAGTGTGTGGATATGGAAACCGTCACATTCGCAAGCCATTTCGAATGTTTGATTCATGGCTCGCGCACAGGATTGCGGGACACGGGCGGAGCCTCGGCGGGGCATGGGCAGAGCCCTGTGCGACCCCTCGTGCGGCCATGCGCCCCCGGGCGCACGCGGGGCGCAAGGATGGCGCGATCCCGTCACTTCGATCCGTCACCTGGCAGCGACCACAGGGGAGTTGGTGGCACGATGGACGGGACGGAGGAGTGCTCGGCCGCACATCTCCGGGCCGGCAAGGCGGACCGACCAAGGGTGTGATCAGTCGTGGCCATTTCACTGTCTGTGGTGCTGATGTTGGCGATCATCCTGGTGGTCCTGATCCGGGGCGGCTCGATCAAAGCCGGGCCGGCGATCGTCGCGGTGCTCTTCGGCTTCTTCCTGGCATCGACCGGCATGGCGCCGTCGATCAACAGGTTCATGAACTCGATAGCGGAGACCATCAACCAGATCTCCTTCTGACCCGTGCCGGTCCGCCGCCCGCGCTCCGGCACGGGCGACGGGCCGGCGACGCGCGCAGAACACATACGGAACGCGAAAGGCCCGGTCCGGCGAGGAATTCGCCGGACCGGGCCCAAGCATGGAGCGGGCGACGGGAATCGAACCCGCGTAGCTAGTTTGGAAGACTAGGGCTCTACCATTGAGCTACGCCCGCAAAGCCGCACCGCAGGTCCGGGGACCGGCGGCACGTGAAGCATCGTAGCGGGTCGTGGGCGCTGCCCGCACACCCGATTGCGGCCACCTGGTGTCGCGTTCGGTGCCGCCCGCGCAAAGCGGCCGACGCACTGCCTGACTGCATGTACCCTACGTGTCGCACCGACGGGGTGTGGCGCAGCTTGGTAGCGCGTCCGCTTTGGGAGCGGAAGGTCGTCGGTTCGAATCCGGCCACCCCGACCAACGGCAAGATCCAGGGACCATCGCAAGCAGGACGAGGGACCACCCGCAAGATCGCAGACCACGGGCAGGATCGCATTGTGGGAGTCCGACTCCTTGCCGTTACTATGCAAAATGCGTGCCCGTGTGTCTGATGTACCGGGCTCGGTCCGCGAAGCCGCCTCCCGTGCGGCGGAGCAGAACCCCAAGAAGTCAGCCACAAGGAGACCGAACCGTGAAGAGCGCCGTGGAGACCCTGAACCCGACCCGGGTTCGGCTCACTGTCGAGGTGCCCTTCGAGGAGCTCAAGGACAGCCTCGACGCGGCGTACAAGAAGATCAACCAGCAGGTCACGGTGAAGGGCTTCCGCAAGGGCAAGATCCCTGCCCGGGTCATCGACCAGCGCTTCGGCCGCGGTGCGGTGCTGGAGGAGGCCGTCAACGACGCCCTCCCGAAGTTCTACACCGAGGCCGTCAACGAGGGTGAGCTCAACGTCCTCGGTCAGCCCGAGGTCGACATCACCGAGCTGAAGGACGGCGAGCTGCTGGCCTTCACCGCCGAGGTTGACGTACGCCCCGAGATCGAGATTCCGGACTACTCCGGCATCGAGGTCACCGTCGACGCCCTTGAGGTCACCGACGAGGACGTCGAGAAGGCCGTGGAGCAGCTCCGCGAGCGCTTCGCCTCCACCAACCCGGTCGAGCGCGCCGCCGCCGAGGGCGACGTCGTGACGATCGACCTGCAGGCCAAGGTCGACGGCGAGGTCCTGGAGGACGGCGTGGCCGAGGGTGTCTCGTACACCATCGGTTCCGGCGAGCTCCTCGACGGCATCGACGCCGCCGTCACCGGCCTGGAGGCGGGTGGCGAGGCCACCTTCACCTCCGAGCTGAAGGGCGGCTCCGCCGAGGGCAAGGAGGCCGAGGTCACCGTCAAGGTCGCCACGGTCGCCGCCCGTGAGCTCCCCGAGCTGGACGACGAGTTCGCCCAGATGGCGAGCGAGTTCGACACCCTCGACGAGCTGAAGGCGGACAGCCGCAAGCGCCTCGAGAACACCAAGCAGTACGACCAGGCCACCCAGGCCCAGGAGCGTGTCCTGGACGAGCTGCTCAAGCTCGCCGAGGTCCCGATCCCGGAGAAGCTGCTCGCGGACGAGATCCAGACCCGCAAGCACAACCTGGAGCACCACCAGCTCGGTCAGATGGGTCTGACCCTCGACAAGTACCTGGAGATCCAGGGCAAGACGGTCGAGGAGTTCGACGCCGAGACCTCCGAGCAGGCGATCAAGGGCATCAAGACCCAGTTCATCCTGGACGAGATCGTCAACAAGGAGAAGCTGAACGTCAACCAGGAGGAGCTCACCGAGCACCTCATGCGGCGCGCTGCTTCCTCCGGCATGAGCCCCGACCAGTTCGCCCAGGCCGTCGTCGAGGGCGGCCAGGTGCCGATGCTCGTCGGCGAGGTCGCCCGCGGCAAGGCGCTGGCCGTGGTCGTCGAGGCCGCCAAGGTCGTCGACACCAACGGTGAGGTCGTCGAGCTGGAAGACGATGAAGAGGTAGCGGAAGAGGCCATCGAGGCCGTCGAGGCCGCCGAGGGCACCACCGAGGCCGTCGCCGACGCCGCCGCCGAGGCCGCCGAGGAGAAGAACGAGGCCTGAGCCTCGCGCTGAACCCGAACGACGGGCTCCGGACGCTTGCTGCGTCCGGAGCCCGTCGCCGTATGGCGTACGGTGCCCCACAACCCTTGTGCGGACTGCGGAGCTTGCGCTCCGAGCGAACAGTTGCGGAAGCGGGATGGCGTTGTCCCACCTGCGCGTTAGGGTCCATGAGTAGGAAGGGCAGGGGAGTCCCCGCCCACCCGGTACGAAGACGCTGAGACGGCCGGAGCCGTCAGAGACGAGCAGGTGGATACGTGACGAATCTGATGCCTTACGCCGCCGGTGAGCCGTCCTCCCTCGGTGGAGGCCTCGGTGACCAGGTCTACAGCCGGCTGCTCGGCGAGCGCATCATCTTCCTCGGTCAGCAGGTCGACGATGAGATCGCCAACAAGATCACCGCGCAGCTGCTTCTTCTCGCCGCGGAGCCCGAGAAGGACATCTACCTCTACATCAACAGCCCCGGCGGCTCGGTGACGGCCGGCATGGCGGTCTACGACACCATGCAGTACATCCCGAACGACGTCGTCACCATCGGTATGGGCATGGCGGCCTCGATGGGCCAGTTCCTGCTCACCGGCGGCACCGCGGGCAAGCGCTTCGCGCTCCCGAACACCGACATCCTCATGCACCAGGGTTCGGCCGGCATCGGCGGTACGGCCTCGGACATCAAGATCCAGGCCCAGTACCTGCTGCGCACCAAGCAGCGGATGGCGGAGATCACCGCCCGTCACTCCGGCCAGACCGTCGAGACGATCATCCGTGACGGCGACCGCGACCGCTGGTACACCGCGGAGGAGGCCAAGGAGTACGGCCTCATCGACGAGATCATCACGATCGCATCGGGCGTTCCGGGCGGCGGCGGCACCGGCGCCTGATCCGGTACCACCGGATCCGGCTCCATCGCCCCGCGCACCTCTCGTACGCCGAGACACCCAGCCACAGAACGCCACCAGGATGGTGAACACCCACATGAACAACTTCCCCGGCGCCTCCGCGAGCGGCCTCTACACCGGCCCGCAGGTGGACAACCGCTACATCGTGCCGCGCTTCGTGGAGCGCACCTCGCAGGGCGTGCGTGAGTACGACCCGTACGCGAAGCTCTTCGAGGAGCGCGTGATCTTCCTCGGCGTGCAGATCGACGACGCCTCCGCCAACGACGTCATGGCGCAGCTGCTGTGCCTGGAGTCGATGGACCCGGACCGGGACATCTCGATCTACATCAACAGCCCCGGCGGCTCGTTCACCGCGCTCACCGCGATCTACGACACGATGCAGTTCGTGAAGCCGGACATCCAGACGGTCTGCATGGGCCAGGCGGCCTCCGCCGCGGCCGTGCTGCTCGCCGCGGGCACGCCCGGCAAGCGGATGGCGCTGCCCAACGCCCGTGTGCTGATCCACCAGCCGTCCTCGCAGACCGGCCGTGAGCAGCTCTCCGACCTGGAGATCGCGGCCAACGAGATCCTGCGAATGCGCACCCAGCTGGAGGAGATGCTGGCCAAGCACTCCACCACGCCGATCGACAAGATCCGCGACGACATCGAGCGCGACAAGATCCTGACCGCCGAGGACGCCCTCGCCTACGGTCTTGTCGACCAGATCGTGTCGACCCGCAAGCAGGCGGCCACGGCCGTCTGACGTCGGCCTTCACCCCTTGGCACGCCATGTTCGCCCGGTCTTGGCCGTGTGAACCGTGCCAAGGGGGGCCCGAACAGGGGGCAAGGCAAGGTACCGTCGGATAGAGGCACCAGGAGCCGCTGAACCAAGCTGCTCCCAGGCGAAGGGGAAGCACCTCGTGGCACGCATCGGTGATGGCGGCGACCTGCTCAAGTGCTCGTTCTGCGGAAAGAGCCAGAAGCAGGTGAAGAAGCTCATCGCGGGACCCGGTGTGTACATCTGCGACGAGTGCATCGATCTCTGCAACGAGATCATCGAGGAGGAGCTCGCCGAGACCTCCGAGGTGCGGTGGGAGGAACTCCCCAAGCCGCGCGAGATCTACGAGTTCCTCGAGGGGTACGTCGTCGGGCAGGAGCCCGCGAAGAAGGCCCTCTCGGTCGCTGTGTACAACCACTACAAGCGGGTCCAGGCGGGTGAGAACGGCGGCGCGCAGGGCCGGGACGACGCCATCGAGCTGGCCAAGTCCAACATCCTGCTGCTGGGCCCCACGGGCTCCGGCAAGACACTGCTCGCGCAGACGCTGGCCCGCATGCTCAACGTCCCGTTCGCCATCGCCGACGCGACGGCGCTGACGGAGGCCGGCTATGTCGGCGAGGACGTCGAGAACATTCTGCTGAAGCTGATCCAGGCCGCGGACTACGACGTCAAGAAGGCCGAGACCGGGATCATCTACATCGACGAGATCGACAAGGTCGCCCGCAAGAGCGAGAACCCGTCGATCACCCGTGATGTCTCCGGCGAGGGCGTCCAGCAGGCCCTGCTGAAGATCCTGGAGGGCACCACCGCCTCCGTACCGCCGCAGGGCGGCCGGAAGCACCCGCACCAGGAGTTCATCCAGATCGACACGACGAACGTGCTGTTCATCGTGGGCGGCGCCTTCTCCGGTCTGGAGCGGATCATCGAGTCCCGGGCGGGTGCCAAGGGCATCGGCTTCGGCGCGACGATCCGTTCGAAGCGGGAGATCGAGGCGAGCGACCAGTTCCAGGAGGTCATGCCGGAGGACCTGGTGAAGTTCGGGATGATCCCGGAGTTCATCGGCCGGCTGCCCGTCCTCACCTCGGTCCACAACCTGGACCGCGAGGCGCTGCTGCAGATCCTCGTCGAGCCGCGCAACGCGCTGGTGAAGCAGTACCAGCGGCTCTTCGAACTCGACGGCGTCGAGCTGGACTTCGACCGCCCGGCCCTGGAGGCCATCGCCGACCAGGCGATCCTGCGCGGCACCGGCGCGCGTGGCCTGCGGGCCATCATGGAGGAGGTCCTCCAGTCCGTGATGTACGAGGTGCCGTCCCGCAAGGACGTGGCCCGCGTCGTCATCACGGCCGACGTCGTCCGCGACAACGTCAACCCGACCCTGGTCCCGCGCGAACCGCGGACGATCGGCAAGGGTGACGGCGGGCGGCACGAGAAGTCCGCGTAGCGGCAGACGGACAGAGACGGAAGGGGCGCCCGGCCAGGTGAACTGGCGGGCGCCCCTTCCGTGTTGCGGTGCGATCAGATCTTGGTGCGGGACGTGTTGTAGAGCTTGGCGGTGAGGGCGGCCACGTCGTCCTGGGACATGCCCTTGCCGGCCATGGAGAGGGCCACATCAACTCCGTTGACGACGCCGACGGTGCTGTAATCCGCCCAGACGCAGACGGGAATCAGGAACTCCTTCGGGCCCTTCTCCGCCGTGCCGTCGCCTTCCTTGTTGATCACCTTCAGGTCCTGGCACTTCATCAGCGCACCCTTGAACCCGGGTGGTGTGACGGCCTTGGCGCTGCCGACGAGCTGGACATCCATGCCCTTCTCGCCCTTCTCCAAGTCCGCCTCGGCGTTGGTGAAGGAGCTGTCGATGACCTTCGCCGGGTCGGTGACATCTCCCCAGATCCCCGTAAGCGTCACGGCCTTGCCGGTGAGTGGGTTGTCTTCGGAACCTGACGAGTACTGGGCCCTCACCTTCTGGGGGTCATTGATCCCCATGGCTTCGGCTTCCTTCTTGTCGTCGCCCGTCACCGGCGTCGATGTCGACGGCATGCCGGCTTCCTTCTTGTAGCCGTCCAGCGTCGCGGCCGGCGTCAGCTTGTACCCCTTGGTGGAGTCCGCCACGTCGCTGTTGCTGGCACCCCCCGACGTCAGGAAGTACACCCCGCCCCCGATGACCGCCAGCGCCACGACGACGCCGCCGATGATCAGGCCGGTCTTCTTCTTCGGCTCGGCCGGGGGCATCGGCATCGTGCCGTAGGCCTGCTGGCCGCCGTACGGGGGAGTGGGCGGCTGCTGGCCGTAGGGGCCGGGCTGCTGGGCCTGGGGGTAGCCGTAGCCGGGCTGGGGCTGCTGCTGCGGGGCACCCTGGGGAGCCTGCTGGGGGTAGCCGTACCCGGGCTGGCCCTGCGGGGGCTGACCGCCGTACGGGCCCGGCTGCTGGCCGTACGGGCCGGGCTGGCCCTGCGGCTGCTGGCCGTACGGGCCGGGCTGGCCCTGGGGCGGCTGGCCGCCGTACGGGCCCGGCTGGCCCTGGGGCGGCTCGCCGCCGTACGGGCCCGGCTGGTTGTAGCTCATCTGCGGTGTCCCCTGTTCGTCATGCTTATGCGTTCCGAACATCCTGACGGAAGGGCCGCCCGCATGGAGCACTGGGCGTCACACCGTTACTCAACAAACCGGTTTCAGTGCATGACTGTGACGGCCCTAAACTGTCCCCCGTGACCGAGAACACTCAGCAGACGCCAGCCAGCAACCCCGAACTGCCGACCCAGTACGCACCGGCCGAGGTAGAGGGGAAGCTGTATGAGCGCTGGGTAGAACGGGGTTACTTCGAAGCCGACGAGAACAGCGAGAAGCCGCCGTACTCCATCGTCATCCCGCCGCCGAACGTCACGGGCAGCCTGCACCTCGGGCACGCCTTCGAGCACACGCTGATCGACGCCCTCGTCCGCCGCAAGCGCATGCAGGGCTTCGAGGCGCTCTACCAGCCCGGCATGGACCACGCCGGCATCGCCACCCAGAACGTCGTCGAGCGCGAGCTCGGCAAGGAGGGCAAGTCCCGCCAGGACCTGGGCCGTGAGGGCTTCGTCGAGCGCGTCTGGAAGTGGAAGAACGAGTCCGGCGGCCAGATCTCCGGCCAGATGCGCCGGCTCGGCGAGGGCGTCGCCTGGTCCCGTGAGCGCTTCACGATGGACGAGGGCCTGTCCACAGCCGTCCAGACCATCTTCAAGCGGATGTACGACGAGGAGCTCATCTATCGCCGCGAGCGCATCGTCAACTGGTGCCCGCGCTGTCTGACCGCGATCTCGGACATCGAGGTCGAGTACCAGGACGACGACGGCGAGCTCGTCTCCATGACGTACGGGGACGGGGACGACACCATCGTTGTCGCCACGACCCGCGCCGAGACGATGCTCGGTGACACCGCCGTCGCCGTCCACCCCGACGACGAGCGCTACAAGCACCTCGTCGGCAAGCAGATCAAGCTGCCGCTGACCAACCGCACGATCCCCGTCGTCGCCGACCACCACGTCGACCCGGAGTTCGGCACCGGCGCCGTGAAGGTCACGCCCGCGCACGACCCGAACGACTTCGAGATCGGTACGCGCCACGACCTGCCGTTCCTCACGGTCATGGACGAGCGCGCGGTCATCACCGTCCCCGGTCCGTTCGAGGGCCTGGACCGGCTGGAGGCCCGCTCCGCCATCGTCGGCGCGCTGCGCGCCGAGGGCCGGATCGTCGCCGAGAAGCGTCCGTACATCCACTCCGTCGGCCACTGCTCGCGCTGCAAGACCACCGTCGAGCCGCGGCTGTCCATGCAGTGGTGGGTCAAGGTCGCCCCGCTCGCCAAGGCGGCCGGTGACGCCGTCCGCGACGGCAAGGTCAAGATCCACCCGCAGGAGATGGAGAAGCGGTACTTCGACTGGGTCGACAACCTCCACGACTGGTGCATCTCCCGTCAGCTGTGGTGGGGGCACCGCATCCCCGTCTGGCACGGACCCGACGGCGAGATGGTCTGCGTCGGACCGGACGACGAGGCCCCCACCGGCGAGGGCTGGACGCAGGACAGCGACGTCCTGGACACCTGGTTCTCCTCCGGCCTGTGGCCGTTCTCCACGCTCGGCTGGCCCGAACAGACCGACAGCCTCGCGAAGTTCTACCCGAACTCGGTCCTGGTCACCGGCTACGACATCCTCTTCTTCTGGGTCGCCCGGATGATGATGTTCGGCCTGTACGTCAACGACGGCGTCCCGCCGTTCGAGACCGTCGTCCTGCACGGGATGGTCCGCGACGAGCACGGCAAGAAGATGTCGAAGTCCTTCGGCAATGTCGTCAACCCGCTGGACTGGATGGACAAGTACGGCTCCGACGCGCTGCGCTTCACCCTGGCGCGCGGTGCCAACCCCGGCGTCGACGTCCCGATCGGCGAGGAGTGGGTCCAGGGCTCCGCCAAGTTCGCCAACAAGATCTGGAACGCCACCCGCTTCGCGCTGATGAACGGCGCGACGATCGAGGGTGAACTGCCGTCCGCCGACGAGATGTCGGTGACCGACCGCTGGATCCTGTCCCGGCTGGGCAAGACGGTCGCCGAAGTCGACGCGTACTACGACGACTTCCAGTTCTCCAAGCTCAGCGAGGCGCTGCGGCACTTCGCCTGGGACGAGGTCTTCGACTGGTACGTCGAGCTGTCCAAGACCACGTTCTTCGCGGGCGGCCGGCCGGCCGAGGTCTCGGGCCGGGTCCTCGGCGAGGTCCTCGATGTGATGCTGCGACTGCTGCACCCGGTCGTCCCGTTCGTCACCGAGACGCTCTGGACGGCGCTCACCGGCCGGGAGTCCGTCGTCATCGCCGACTGGCCGAAGGACTCCGGCTTCCGCGACGACGCGGCCGAGCAGGAGATCGCGCTCGTCCAGCAGGTCGTCACCGAGGTCCGCCGGTTCCGCTCCGACCAGGGCCTCCAGCCCGGCCAGAAGGTCCCGGCCGAGCTCACCCTGACCGGCACGCCGCTCGCCCCGCACGAGGCGGCCATCCGCCAGCTGCTGCGGCTCCAGCCCGCCGAGGAGGGCTTCCACGCCACCGCGACGCTGCCCGTCGCGGGGGCCACGGTCGCCCTCGACCTCTCCGGCACCATCGACGTCGAGGCCGAGCGCAAGCGCCTGACGAAGGACCTGGGCGCCGCCGAGAAGGAGAAGGCCCAGGCGGCCGGCAAGCTCTCCAACGAGGCGTTCCTCGGCAAGGCCCCGGACAACGTGGTCGACAAGATCCGCGGCCGGCTCGCCAAGGCCGAGGCCGACATCGAGCGGATCTCCGGTCAGCTGGCGAACCTGCCGCAGAGCTGATCACCCGAGCACGGAGCCCTCGTACCCCTGACCGACCAGGGGCACGGGGGCTCCGTCTTTCCTCCGGCATCCGGGCCCGTCCCCGGGCGCTGCGCGCGATGTCCGTGCCCATCCGTAGACTGGCCCCGTGAGTGAGCCCCGCCCTTCCGACCGGCACGACGACTCCGATTCCGACGAGACCTTCGCGGAGATCGTCGACGAAGAGACCCAGCGCGATCCCGACCTGGCGGTGATCGAGGCCGGGAGCCGCACCTTGCGCACCCGCTCCGGACCGCCGCAGGGCGACGAGGTCCCCGCCCGCCCCGCCGACCCCGAGGTGGACAAGGCGCTGCGCGCCGTGGAGCAGGAGCTCGCCGGACGCTGGGGCGAGACCAAGCTGGAGCCCTCCGTCACGCGCATCGCCGCGCTGATGGACGTGCTCGGCGAGCCGCAGCGCGCGTACCCCTCGATCCACATCACCGGGACCAACGGCAAGACGAGCACGGCCCGCATGATCGAGGCGCTGCTCGGCGCCTTCGACCTGCGTACCGGCCGCTACACCTCGCCGCACGTCCAGTCGATCACCGAGCGGATCAGCCTGGACGGCGCCCCGATCGACCCCGAGCGGTTCATCGAGGCGTACCAGGACATCAAGCCGTACGTGGAGATGGTCGACGCCCAGCAGCCGTACCGGCTCTCCTTCTTCGAGGTGCTGACGGGCATGGCCTACGCGGCCTTCGCCGACGCGCCGGTCGACGTCGCGGTCATCGAGGTCGGCATGGGCGGCAGCTGGGACGCGACGAACGTCATCGACGCCTCGGTCGCCGTCGTCACCCCGATCTCGCTGGACCACACCGACCGGCTCGGCACCACGCCCGCCGAGATCGCCGGTGAGAAGGCCGGGATCATCAAGCAGGGCGCCACGGTCATCCTGGCCCAGCAGCCGGTGGACGCCGCGCAGGTCATGCTGAAGAAGGCCGTCGAGGTCGACGCCACGGTCGCCCGCGAGGGCATGGAGTTCGGCGTCGTCGGCCGCGAGATCGCCGTCGGCGGCCAGCTGCTGACGCTGCGCGGCCTCGGCGGCGAGTACGAGGAGATCTTCCTCCCGCTGTACGGCGCCCACCAGGCGCACAACGCCGCGGTGGCGCTCTCCGCGGTGGAGGCGTTCTTCGGGATCGGCGCCGAGCGGCCCGGCTCGCTCGACATCGACACGGTCCGCCGGGCCTTCGCCTCGGTGATCTCCCCGGGCCGCCTCGAAGTCGTCCGCAGCAGCCCCACCGTCGTCCTGGACGCGGCGCACAACCCGGCGGGCGCCCGCGCCACCGCCGACGGGCTCTCCGAGGCGTTCGGCTTCTCCCGGCTGATCGGTGTCGTCGGCACCAGCGGCGACAAGGACGTCAAGGGACTCCTCGAAGCGTTCGAGCCGATCTTCGCCGAGGTCGTCGTCACGCAGAACTCCAGCGGCCGCGCGATGGACGTCGACGAACTGGCCGCCGTCGCGGTCGAGGTCTTCGGCGAGGACCGCGTCCAGGTGGAGCCGCGCCTGGACGACGCCCTGGAGGCGGCGATCACCCTCGCCGAGGAAGAGGACGAGTACGCGGGCGCCGGTGTTCTGGTGACCGGTTCCGTGATCACGGTCGGCGAGGCCCGGCTGCTTCTGGGAAGGCGCTGACCGCATGCGTACGCTCTGTGCATCCACACTGATCGGCGAGTTCTTCGTGATCGGCTTCGCCGGACTCGTCGCGATGAAGTCCGACGACCTGACCGGTGCCACGGTCTGGACGGTCTGCGGCATCGGCATGCTGCTGTCCGTGCTGCTCTGCGGGTTGATCACCCGTCCGGGCGGCATACAGCTCGGCTGGGCGCTCCAGGTCGCCCTGGTGCTGAGCGGCTTCGTCGTCCCGATGATGTTCATCCTCGGCGTGGTCTTCGCCGGCCTGTGGTGGGCCTCGGTGCACTACGGCCGCAAGATCGACGAGGCGAAGGCCCGCTGGGCGGCGGCGCAGGAAGCGGCCGAGGCGCCGGCCGGTGGCTGATCCGGCACCGGGTGGCCAAACCCGGCCGCCGGCCCGTCCCCGTACCCCTGTAGCCTCGGTTCACCGCACCCGCATGCCTGCAAGGAGCCGCACACCATGACCCAGCGCACCCTCGTTCTCCTCAAGCCCGACGCTGTCCGGCGCGGACTGGTCGGTGAGATCGTCGGGCGGATCGAGCGCAAGGCCGGCTGGCGGATCACCGCGCTGGAGCTGCGCACCCTCGACCGTGCCACGCTGGAGCAGCACTACGCCGAGCACGTCGGCCGCCCGTTCTACGAGCCGCTCGTCGAGTTCATGCAGTCCGGCCCGATCGTGGCGCTGGTCGCCGAGGGCGAGCGGGTCATCGAGGGCATCCGTACGCTGGCCGGCCCCACCGACCCGATCGCCGCCGCGCCCGGTTCCATCCGCGGCGACTTCGGCACGATCACCCGGGAGAACCTCATCCACGCCTCGGACTCCGAGGAGTCCGCGGAGCGGGAACTGAAGCTCTTCTTCCACGGACTCGTCTGACCGCCGATCAGCCGAACAGCGCTCATGACCTGGGGCGACCGAATTAATTCGGTCGCCCTTCGGCATAGGGTCCGGGATCGCGGGAACGCATCCCCCCGACGTAACGTCACCATGAGTGGAACGGCCACCCGTTCCGCCCACAATGGCGAAGGACCCTCGCGCGGTGTCCGTCAATACGGCACTACGATGGAATCTTCCACGCCCGCAGCGCTCATCTCGCCGTCCAGAACAAGCCACATCGCTTTCTCGGAAGGCCCGACGCATCCTCAATGGGGAACAAGGGGAACTCAATGTCGTTCATCGGCCGTGACATGGCTATCGACCTCGGGACTGCCAACACGCTGGTGTACGTCAGGGGGCGCGGCATCGTTCTGAACGAGCCGTCCGTCGTGGCCATCAACACCAACACCGGCGGCATCCTGGCGGTCGGCTCCGAGGCGAAGAAGATGATCGGGCGTACACCGGGCAACATCGTTGCCGTACGGCCCCTGAAGGACGGCGTGATCGCCGACTTCGAGATCACCGAGCGGATGCTCCGCTACTTCATCCTGAAGATCCACAAGCGCCGCTACCTGGCCCGCCCGCGGGTCGTCGTCTGTGTGCCCTCCGGCATCACCGGGGTCGAGCGACGCGCCGTCATCGAGGCGTCCACGCAGGCCGGTGCGCGTCAGGTGCACATCATCGAGGAGCCCATGGCGGCGGCCATCGGCTCCGGGCTGCCGGTCCACGAGGCCACCGGCAACATGGTCGTCGACATCGGTGGCGGCACCACCGAGGTCGCGGTCATCTCGCTCGGCGGAATCGTCACTGCCCAGTCGATCCGGGTCGCCGGTGACGAGCTGGACAACGCGATCATCCAGCACATCAAGAAGGAGTACTCGCTCCTCCTCGGCGAGCGCACCGCCGAACAGATCAAGATCACGATCGGTTCGGCGTACGACATGGACAAGGACGAGCACACCGAGATCCGCGGCCGCGACCTCGTCTCCGGACTGCCCAAGACCGTGGTCGTCTCGGCCGCCGAGGTCCGCAAGGCCATCGAGGAACCGGTCAACGCGATCGTCGACGCGGTGAAGACCACGCTCGACAAGTGCCCGCCGGAGCTCTCCGGCGACGTCATGGACCGCGGCATCGTCCTCACCGGCGGCGGCGCGCTGCTGCGCGGACTGGACGAGCGGCTGCGCCGCGAGACCGGCATGCCGATCCACATCGCGGAGGACCCGCTGGACTCGGTGGCCCTCGGATCCGGCAAGTGCGTCGAGGAGTTCGAGGCACTCCAGCAGGTGCTGGACGCCCAGCCCCGCAGGTGAACAACACATCGGTCCGCCGTACGGAACCCTGCCGCTCCGTACGGCCGATCGTTGATATACAGGCACGAACATTCCGACGAGGAAGGCACGGCCGCCGCACGTGAGGGACACACGAGAGAGCCGGCTGCTCCTGGTGCTGCTGATCGCCATCGCATTCGCATTGATCACGGTGGACATCCGCGGCGGCGAGGAGTCGCCGGTGGACGGCGCCCGGCGGGCCGCCGCAGCGGCCTTCGGGCCGGTGGAGAACGGCGTCGCGGCCGCCGTCGACCCGGTGGGCAACGCCATAGGGGCGGTACGCGACTCCGGTGCACGGCACAACCGGATCGCCGAGCTGGAACAGCAGAACGCCGCGCTCAAGACGAAGCTCGGCAGCGACGACCGCAACCGCAGCAGGGTCCGTGAACTCGACCGGATGCTGAAGAAGTCGGCCGCCGGACAGTACGGCATCAAGGGCGCCGAGGTCATCGCCATAGGAGCGGCCCAGGGCTTCTCCTGGACGGTCACCATCGACGCCGGTTCCAACGACGGAATCAAGCGCGACATGACCGTCATCAACGGCGACGGTCTGGTCGGCCGGGTCACCACCGTCGGCCCGGACACCTCCACGGTGCTCCTCGCCAGCGACCCCGACTTCACCGTCGGCACCCGGATGGAGAAGACCGACGAACTCGGCTTCGCCACCGGCCAGGGCTCCCGGCCGCTGTCCGTCCAGTTCCTCAACGGCAAGGCCAAGGTGAAGAAGGGCGACCGGCTCGTCACCTTCGGCTCCAGCAAGGACAAGCCCTTCGTGCCCGGCGTCCCGGTCGGCGAGGTCGTCCGGGTCGACCCGTCCGGCGGCGGCCTGACCCGAACCGTCTACGTCCGCCCGTACGTCGGCTTCACCAAGCTCGACATCGTCGGCGTCGTGGTCCAGGCCCCGCGCGAGGACCCCCGTGACATGGTCCTGCCGAAGCAGCCCGCCAAGCCCGCCAAGCCGAAGCCCACCCCCACCGTCACTGTCACGATCTCGCCCAACGGCGACATCGTCGACACCGAAGGAAACGTGGTCGGGAACATCCACGAGAGCCCGGACCCGAGCGGAAGCCCGAGCCCGAACGCCGGCACCGCGGTCAACGAGCAGAGGTAGAGCTGATTCCCATGCGTCTGAACCGGATTCTGCTCTCCGTCGTCCTGGTCGTCCTCGCCCTCGTCATCCAGGTCTCCGTGCTCGCCCGCCTCCAGCTCCCCGGCGCCGTGCCCGACCTGCTGCTCCTTGTCGTGCTCGGCCTCGCCTTCGTGTACGGGCACGTCAGCGGTGCCCTCATCGGCTTCGGCGCGGGACTCCTCGCCGACCTGGCACCGCCCGCCGACCATGCCGCCGGACGCTACGCACTGGTCCTGTGCGTCATCGGCTACCTCGCGGGGCTGGCGAAGCCGGAGAACGGCCAGCTGAAGTCGGCGATGGTCCCGATGATCGGGGTCGTCGCCGCGGCGATCGGATCGACCCTGCTGTACGCGCTGGTCGGCGCGCTCGTCGGGGACACGGCGGCCCGTCATGTCGGCCTCGGCAGCCTGCTGTTCACCGCCGCCGTCTACGACCTGCTGCTGGCCCCCTTCGTCGTACCGCTGATCATGGCCGCCGCCAGACGCACGGTGAACGACCCGCTCGCGGACTCCTCCGGCGGCGGGGACGTGTCCGCGGGCTGGCTCACCTCCGGCACCGGACTGCGGATCGGCAGCCAGCGCGGCGGACTGCGCGTCAAGGCCGCCCGCAACCGCGCGGCCCGCGCCGGACGGATCAAGGGGGTCAAGCGACTGTGAGGCCGCACCGCAGGCAGGACACCTCGCGTACCTCCGGCCCGACCACCACCGGGGGCGCCCCGTGACCAACATCCCCGAGACCGGCCGGACCCAGCGGGTCCAGATCCGTCTCATCGTCATCCAGGTCCTCGTCTTCTCCCTGCTGCTCACCCTCGGCGGGCGCCTCTGGTACCTCCAGATCCGCAACGGCCAGGAGTACAGCGACGAGGCGAAGAACAACCACGTCCAGCAGGTCGTCCAGCCCGCCGTCCGCGGCTCCATCCTCGACGCGCGCGGCGTGCCCCTCGCCGACAACGAGACCCGGCTGGTCGTCTCCGCGAGCCGCACCGAGCTGATGAAGATGGCGGACGACGGCAAGAGCGTCCTGACCCGGCTCGCCGGGGTGCTCGACATGAAGCCCAAGGAAGTCCTCGACAAGGTCCGGCTCTGCGACTCGAAGACGCCGCAGCCCTGCTGGAACGGCTCGCCGTACCAGCCGATCCCGGTCACCGACGAGGCCACCACCCAGCAGGCCCTCCAGATCCGCGAACGCGCCGAGGACTTCCCCGGCATCACCGCCGAGCCCACCGCCGTACGCCGGTACGGAGCACCCGGCAAGGCCAACACCGCCCAGGTCCTCGGCTACCTCTCGCCGGTCACCGACGAGGAGATCACCAAGGCCCAGGACACCGACTCGCCGTACCTGCGCTCCGACCAGGTCGGCCGCTCCGGCCTGGAGCGCACCTACGACAAGGAGCTGCGCGGCAAGGCCGGGGTCACCCGCTACGAGGTCGACAACCTCGGCCGGGTCATCGGCGAGGCGAAGAACGACAAGGCGGAGCCCGGCTCCAGCGTCGTCACCTCCATCGACGCCCGGGTCCAGGCCGTCGCCGAGTACGAGCTCAACGAGGCCATGAAGACGGCCCGCCAGGCCTTCGACAAGAACACCGGGGAGAACTACAAGGCCGACTCCGGCGCCGTCGTCGTCATGGAGGCCAAGACCGGCCGCGTCGTCTCGATGGCCTCCCTGCCGAACTACGACCCCAACTCCTGGGTCGGCGGCATCTCCGCCAAGGACTACGCCAAGCTCACCGGCAAGAACTCCAACTTCCCGCTGCTGAACCGGGCCATCCAGGGCCAGGCCGCCCCCGGCTCGATCTTCAAGGTCATCTCCTCGACCGCCGCGGTCAACGCCGGCTACCCCTTCAACGGCAACTACCCCTGTCCCAGCTCGTACAACGTAGGCGGGCAGACCTTCAAGAACTTCGAGTCGCAGGGCTACGGCTCCATCACCATCGGCCGGGCCCTCGAAGTCTCCTGCGACACCGTGTACTACGGCATCGCGCACAAGGAGTGGCTGAAGGACGGCGGCATGAACCCCAAGAAGCAGCCCAAGGACTGGTTCTACAAGACCGCCCACCAGTTCGGCCTCGGCAAGGAGACCGGCATCGACCTCCCCAACGAGGTCAGCGGCCGGGTGCCCGACCGCAAGTGGAAGCAGGACTTCTACAAGGCGAACAAGGACGCCTGGTGCAAGCAGGGCAAGAAGGGCGGCTCGTACGTCGAGCAGATCGCGTACGAGAACTGCCTCGAAGGCGACAAGATGCGCGCCGGTGACTCCGTCAACTACTCGATCGGCCAGGGCGACACGCTCGTCACCCCGATCCAGATGGCCACCATCTACGCCGCGATCTCCAACGGCGGCACGCTCTACGACCCCACCGTCGGCAAGGCGATCGTCAGCGGCGACGGCAAGAGCGTCCAGGAGATCAAGCCCAGGTCGCACGGCAAACTGCCCTTCACGCGCAAGACCCGCGACGAGATAGACGGCGCCCTCGCGGGAGTCGCGACCCGTGGTTCGGCCGCCTGGCGATTCGGCGGCTGGCCGCAGGACAAGATCCCGATGCACGCCAAGACGGGTACGGCCGAGGTCTACGGCAAGCAGACGACCTCCTGGTTCGCCACGTACACCAAGGACTACTCGATCGTCATGACGATCTCCCAGGGCGGTACGGGCTCCGGTGCGTCCGGGCCCGCCGTGCGCAACATCTACGACGCCCTCTACGGACTCGACGACTCCGGCAAGCAGGACCTGAAGAAGGCGCTGCTGCCCACCCCGCAGAAGTCGCTGCCGAAGATCCAGCAGGACGGCTCGATCGACGCCCCGGAGATCAAGCCCTACAACCCGGACTCGCAGAAGACCCCGGAGGAACAGACCCTCGCCGCGATCCTCGGGAGGCGCGACTGATGGCCGGCTTCTCCGTCCAGCGGTACGCCCCCGAGCGCTCCGCCTGGGGCAAACTCACCGCCCGCGACTCCCTCGTACGCAAACTCGACTGGCCGCTGCTCGGGTCCGCGATCGCGCTCTCCTTCATCGGCTCGCTGCTGGTCTACTCGGCGACCCGGGGACGTGACTCGCTCACCCACGGCGACCCGTACTACTTCCTCTTCCGGCACGCCCTCAACACCGGCATCGGCTTCGCCCTGATGGTCGGCACGATCTGGCTCGGCCACCGCACCCTGCGCGGCGCCGTCCCGATCCTCTACGGCCTCTCGGTGCTCCTCGTGCTGGCGGTGCTCACCCCGCTCGGCGCCACCGTCAACGGCGCCCACGCCTGGATCATCATCGGCGGCGGCTTCTCGCTCCAGCCGTCCGAGTTCACCAAGATCACCATCATCCTGATCATGGCGATGCTGCTCGCCGAGCGCGTCGACGCGGGCGACCAGCTCCATCCCGACCACTGGACCGTCGCCAAGGCCCTCGGTCTGGCGGCCGTCCCGATGGCCGTCGTCATGGGAATGCCCGACCTCGGCTCCGTGATGGTCATGGTCGTCATCGTGCTCGGCGTGCTCCTCGCCTCCGGCGCGTCGAACCGCTGGATCGCCGGACTGCTCGGCGCGGGCGTGGCCGGCGCCATCGCGATCTGGCAGCTCGGTCTGCTCGACGAGTACCAGATCGCCCGCTTCGCCGCCTTCGCCAACCCGGCGCTCGACCCGGCGGGCGTCGGCTACAACACCAACCAGGCCCGCATCGCGATCGGCTCCGGCGGCCTCTCCGGGACCGGCCTCTTCCACGGCACCCAGACCACCGGCCAGTTCGTCCCCGAGCAGCAGACCGACTTCGTCTTCACCGTCGCGGGCGAGGAGCTCGGCTTCCTCGGTGCGGGCCTGATCCTCGTCCTGCTCGGCGTCGTCCTGTGGCGCGCCTGCCGGATCGCCCGCGAGACGACCGAGCTGTACGGCACGATCGTCGCCGCCGGAATCATCGCCTGGTTCGCCTTCCAGTCCTTCGAGAACATCGGGATGACGCTCGGCATCATGCCGGTCGCCGGACTTCCGCTGCCGTTCGTCTCGTACGGGGGATCCTCGATGTTCGCCGTCTGGGTGGCCGTCGGGCTGCTCCAGTCGATCAGGGTGCAACGGCCGATAAGCGCCTGAGCCGGTGCGGGAGCACTGCCCATTCGCGCACAACACGTCTAGATTCGGTTCATGGCGGACTCGAAGCGTGAGATCGAGCGGAAGTACGAAGCCACCGCGGAAACCCGGCTCCCGGACCTGAGCCGGGTGGCCGGGGTCTCGGCCGTCGCCCACCTGGGCGTCAGCGAGCTGGACGCCGTCTACTACGACACCGAGGACCTCCGGCTCGCGGCGGACTCGCTCACCCTGCGCCGCCGCACCGGCGGGAGCGACGCCGGCTGGCACCTGAAATTCCCGGTCGCCTCCGGCATCCGGGACGAGCTGCAAGAACCCCTCTCCGACACCCTGCCGCGCTCCTTCGCGGGGCTGCTGCGCTCCCGGGTCCGGGACCGCGGACTCGTTCCCGTCGTCCGACTGGTCTCCGCCCGCGACGTCCACCACCTCCTCGACGCCGAGGGCGCCCTGCTCGCCGAGGTCAGCGTCGACCGGGTGCGGGCCGAACGGCTGACGGACGGCGGCGGCACGGCCGCCTGGACCGAGATCGAGGCCGAACTCGCCGACGGCGGCGACCTCGCCTTCCTCGACGCCGTGGAGCGCCGGCTGCGCAAGGCCGGGGTCCGTCCGTCCGCGGCCCCGTCCAAGCTGGCCAGGGCGCTCGCCGAGACCGCGCCGAAGCGGAGGAAGGGCCCCACCGGCAAGGCCCGGCGGCCCACGGCGGGCGATCACGTCCTCGCGTACATCCGGCACCAGACCGAGGCGATCGTCGCCCTCGACCCCGCCGTGCGCCGCGACCTCCCCGACTCCGTGCATCAGATGCGGGTCGCCACCCGCAGGCTGCGCAGCGCACTGCGGACGTACCGGAAGATCCTCGACCGCTCGGTCAGCGACCCGGTCGGCGACGAGCTGAAATGGCTGGCCGCCGAGCTCGGCATCGACCGCGACCAGGAGGTGCTCGACGCCCGGCTGCGCGCCCGCCTCGCCGAACTGCCCCGCACCCTGATTCTCGGGCCGGTCCGCGGGCGGCTGCGGATCTGGTCGGTGGCCCGGCGCAACGGCTCCCGCCGCCACACCGTCGCGGTGCTCGACGGGAAGCGGTATCTGGCCCTCCTGGAGAGCCTCGACGCCCTGCTCGCCGGCCCGCCCCTGCTGCCCGCCGCGTCCAGCGCCCCCGGACGGGCGCTGCCCCGCGCCGTGCTGAAGGAGTACGGGCGCCTCGCGGCCCGGGTCGGCCATGCCCTGGACCTCCCGCCCGGTCACGACCGGGACCTGGCCATGCACGATGCCCGCAAGGCCGCCAAGCGCGCCCGGTACGCGGCGGAGGCGGCCCGGCCCGCGCTCGGCAAGCCCGCCAAGCGGTTCGCCAAACGGATGAAGGCCGTGCAGACCCTCCTCGGCGACCACCAGGACAGCGTGGTGGCCCGCGAGGCACTGCGCACCCTGGCCGTCCAGGCGCACGCGGCGGGGGAGTCGGCCTTCACCTGGGGACTGCTCCACGGGCACGAGGAGGCGGCCGCCGCCGCCCGGGAACGGGAGCTGCCCCAGGTGTGGGAGCAGGCATCGCGGGCGGATCTCCGGGCGGCGCTGGGAGGCTGAGCATCGGGGTACGCTTGATGGTCACCCTTGCCGGCTCTCGAAAGTTCGCGATGTCTGTCGATTCGGTCTTCCCACAGCTCGAAGCTCTGCTCCCGCATGTGCAGAAGCCCATCCAGTACGTCGGCGGTGAACTGAACTCCACCGTCAAGCCGTGGGACGAATGCGACGTCCGCTGGGCACTGATGTACCCGGACGCGTACGAGGTCGGGCTCCCCAACCAGGGCGTCATGATCCTCTACGAGGTACTCAACGAGCGCCAGGGCGTCCTCGCCGAGCGCACCTACAGCGTGTGGCCGGACCTCGAAGAGCTGATGCGCGAGCACCGGGTCCCGCAGTTCACCGTGGACAGCCACCGCCCGGTCAAGGCGTTCGACGTCTTCGGGCTGAGCTTCTCCACCGAGCTCGGCTACACCAACATGCTCGCCGCCCTGGATCTCGCGGGCATCCCGCTGGAGGCCAGGAACCGCACCCTCGACGACCCGATCGTGCTGGCGGGCGGCCACGCCGCGTTCAACCCCGAGCCGATCGCCGAGTTCATCGACTGCGCGGTCATCGGCGACGGCGAGCAGGCCGTCCTGGAGATCACCGAGATCATCCGCGCCTGGAAGGCCGAGGGACGGCCCGGCGGTCGCGAAGAGGTGCTGTTCCGCCTCGCGAAGACCGGTGGCGTCTATGTCCCGGGCTTCTATGACGTGGAGTACCTCCCGGACGGGCGCATCGGCCGCGTCGTGCCCAACAGGTCGGGCGTGCCGTGGCGGGTGTCCAAGCACACCGTGATGGACCTGGACGAGTGGCCGTACCCGAAGCAGCCCCTCGTGCCGCTCGCCGAGACGGTCCACGAGCGGATGTCCGTCGAGATCTTCCGCGGCTGCACCCGCGGCTGCCGTTTCTGCCAGGCCGGCATGATCACGCGCCCCGTGCGGGAGCGAAGCATCACCGGCATCGGCGAGATGGTCGAGAAGGGCCTCAAGGCGACCGGCTTCGAGGAGGTCGGCCTGCTCTCGCTCTCCTCCGCGGACCACACCGAGATCGGCGAGATCGCCAAGGGCCTCGCCGACCGGTACACCGAGGACAAGATCGGCCTCTCGCTGCCGTCCACCCGCGTCGACGCGTTCAACGTGGACCTGGCCAACGAGCTGACCCGCAACGGCCGCCGCTCCGGTCTCACCTTCGCCCCCGAGGGCGGCTCCGAGCGGATGCGCAAGGTCATCAACAAGATGGTCTCGGAAGAGGACCTCATCCGTACCGTCGCCACCGCGTACGGCAACGGCTGGCGCCAGGTGAAGCTGTACTTCATGTGCGGTCTGCCCACCGAGACCGACGAGGACGTCCTCCAGATCGGCGACATGGCGGTCAATGTGATCGCCAAGGGCCGCGAGGTCTCCGGGCAGAACGACATCCGCTGCACCGTCTCCATCGGCGGCTTCGTGCCCAAGCCGCACACCCCGTTCCAGTGGGCCCCGCAGCTGAGCGCCGAGGAGACCGACGCCCGGCTCACCAAGCTCCGCGACAAGATCCGCGGCGACAAGAAGTACGGCCGCTCCATCGGCTTCCGTTACCACGACGGCAAGCCCGGCATCGTCGAGGGCCTGCTCTCGCGCGGTGACCGGCGCGTCGGCTCCGTCATCCGCGCGGTCTACGAGTCCGGCGGCCGTTTCGACGGCTGGCGCGAGCACTTCAGCTACGACCGCTGGATGACCGCCGCCGAGAAGACGCTGCCCGAGTACGGCGTGGACGTCGACTGGTACACCACCCGCGAGCGGACCTACGAGGAGGTCCTGCCCTGGGACCACCTGGACTCCGGTCTCGACAAGGACTGGCTCTGGGAGGACTGGCAGGACTCGCTCGACGAGACCGAGGTCGAGGACTGCCGCTGGACCCCGTGCTTCGACTGCGGTGTCTGCCCGCAGATGGACACCAGCATCCAGATCGGCCCGACCGGCAAGAAGCTGCTGCCGCTGTCGGTCGTGAAGTAGCCGCCCGCGAGTCCGTTTTGCCAGGTGACGGCTCGATGACGAAGGCCCGGTCCGGGAAACTCCGGACCGGGCCTTCGCGTCCTGTACGGCATGGACCACGGCAAGCACCAGCCCCCGGCGCGGTACGACGGGGAGGGCTGTCCGACCACGCTGATCCGGATCCCGGTCCGGATCGTGGTGCTGGTCGTCGTGCTGCCCGTACGGATCATCCGGGACGCCCTGGTGGTGGCGGCCCGCGCCCTCGACCGGACCCTGCGTCCGCTGGGCCGCGCCCTGTCCTGGCTGTTCGGGACGCTGGTGGTGATCCCCGCCGACTGGCTGTACGAGTCGGTGCTCACCCCGCTCGGCCACGCGCTGCTCCGGCTGGCCGCGGCGATCTTCGTGTGGCCGTGGGTCGCGCTCTGGCGGTATGTGCTGGTGCCGGGGGTGCGGTACGGGCTGGTGGTGCCAGTGGTGTGGCTGTACGAGTCGGTGCTCACCCCGGCCGGGCACGGGCTGCGGTGGGTGTACCGGACGCTGCTCGCACCTGCCGGGCGCGGGATCCGTACGGCCGTCGGCCGGGTGCTCACCGCTCTCCTCGTCCGGCCGGTGACCGGCCTGTGGCGGTACGTCCTGGTGCCCCTCGCGCTCGGTGCCGCCTGGCTGGCCGAGCACCTGGTCGTACGGCCGCTGGGCTGGGCGTACCGGGAAGTGCTCACCCCGCTCGGCCACGGCATCACCTGGCTGATCGACCGGCTGGCGCGCGGGATCGCGGCCGTCGGCACCGGTCTGTGGACGGCGGTGGTGTGGTTGGTCTCGACCCTGCTGGTGGCACCGCTCCGCCGGCTGTACCGGCGGGTCCTGGCACCGGTCGGCCAGGAGATCGCCGCCGCCTTCGGTGTCGCCTGGCGCGTCGCGGGGTACATCTCGCAGGCCGTCGGCCGGGCCGTCGCCTGGCTGGCCCGGCATCTGGTCGGCGCGCCGGTGACCTGGGTCTACCGCACGGTCTGCACACCGGTGGGGCATTGCCTGCGCGACCAGATCTGGGCCCCGGCCAAAAGGGGAGCCGTCGAGGCGGGCCGCGCGGCCCGGTCGGCGCTGCGCTCGGCGCGCGAGACCGTGCGGCAGGCACGCCGTGACGCGTGGCGGTCCCTGGTCGGCGGACCGCGGGTGCCCGAGCCAAGGGAACCGAAGGGGCCCCTTGCGCGTAGGCTGGGTGCTACGCAACAACTGACGACTGTGCCCAGCGCGGCGCCCGAACCAGAGATCTCCTCGCCCGGAGAGAGAAACGCCGAGCGGGGGTGAGCCGGACCGGGCACCCCGGGCCACCCGCATTTCGAGGGCGGCGCCCCACCGCGTCCGCCCCGCACCGAGGAGAAGAACCACTGGGCAAGCGACAGCCCGAAGGCCCGCCGCCCGCACCGGCAGTGCAGCGCATCCGACTGCGCTACACCAAGCGCGGCCGCCTCCGGTTCACCAGTCACCGTGACTTCCAGCGTGCCTTCGAGCGGGCACTGCGCCGCTCCGAGGTGCCCATGGCGTACTCGGCCGGCTTCACCCCGCACCCCAAGGTGTCGTACGCCAACGCCGCCCCGACCGGCACGGGCAGTGAGGCCGAATTCCTGGAGATCGCCCTCACCGAGGCCCGCGATCCGGCCGTCCTGCGGGAGCTGCTCAACGACTCGCTGCCGGACGGACTCGACATCACCGACGCCGTGGAGGCCCGCACCTCGGGTCTCGCCGACCGGCTGACCGCCTCCGTCTGGGAGCTGCGTCTCGACGGTGTCGCCGTGGCGGACGCGGCCGAGGCGGTGGCCGCCTTCGACAAGGCGGAGACCGTCGAGGTCCAGCGCCGCGCGAAGAACGGCATGCGTACCTTCGACGCCCGCGCCGCCGTGGTCGACCTGCAGGCCCTTGATCCACAGGCTGATAGGCCCGAGGACAGGCCCTGTGCGATACTGCGGCTGGTTGTTCGGCACGTGACACCCGCCGTGCGACCTGACGACGTCCTGTCCGGTCTCCGCGTTGTGGCCGACCTGGCGCCGCCGGTCCCCGCAGCGGTGACCAGGCTGGCGCAGGGGCTCTTCGACGAGGAGTCCGGCACGGTGACCGACCCGCTCGCGCCCGACCGCGAGGCAGCCCCGGCCGCTCCACTCACGTCCACCGGGACCGCCGTCGCGACGGCGCCGGAAGGTGCAGGTTCCGCGTAAGGCGGTCGTTGCAGCGCAGCCTTCGACTCGGGAGCCTTCCGGTTCGGGCCGCGCGATGACCCATAAGACTTTCGCCAGGCCGTACGCACATCGCGTACGGAACCGGCGAGCCAGACATTGAGCTCCCGTGCGGCGCCCGCGCCCCGGACGGCGGAGCCGCGTACATCGCGCGGACCGTGCCGGACCGGAACCAGACGCGGCGCCCGGGAGCCTGACGGGAGAACCGCCCGCATGCCCCAGTCCAACGAACCCGGCACGACCGGGAACGCCGAAGAGAACAACGCACCCGGCGACAAGCTGCCCCCGCGCCGCAGGCGCCGCGCAGCGTCCCGCCCGGCCGGTCCGCCGGTGGCGGAGGCCCAGGGCGCAGCCGCTGAAGCGGCGGCGCCGGCCATACCGGCCGTCGACGCCGCAGTGTCCGACAGCAAGCCCGCCGACGCCGAGAGCGCCGCGTCGGC